>SVPF01000018.1 GCA_015066005.1 Oscillospiraceae bacterium | reverse complement strand
GAACACTTCGGTTGGTTAAACCAGACTTGCTTTATGCAGACATGAGAGGCCGCCGACAAGATTGATTGAGTTTATAGGCTCAGTCTATCTTGCCGGTGGCTTTTTTGTTTTCGGTAAGAAAAATGCTTAAAAGAAAATTGCTTCCGGCAGCTAAATCTGAAGGGAGCAATTTTTTTGTTTAAATGGGAAAGTTATATCGCTAAATATCCGTAATCTCCGGTTTTTGATAACTAAAACAATTTCAAAAATCAATTTTAAGGAGATTATAAAAATGAAAAAATTTTATTTGGTTAAAAAAGATGTTGATAAACCCGCCGTAGAAGGTAACTGGATTGAAATGAACTCGTATGAATTTGCAATGTTTATGAAAACTGATGAAGGAAAAAGGCGAAGAAAGAATTTTGGTCAAATTGACGCTTGTTCAACTGATGAATGTATTGTTATTGCGGAATGTGGAGAAGAGATGGCAAAACTATGGCGCTCTGAAAAAGATTCACACGATTATCTCAAGGAAACAGAAAAAGAGATGGGATATACAGTTTTCTCATATAATGAGCAGCAAGATACAGAAGATGATTTAAGCGGTGAAGAACTAATAGAGGACTATGAAATTAATATAGAAAACGAAGTAATGGAAAAAATTATTATTATTGCGTTACATAAAGGTTTACAAACTCTTTCTAGGGAAGAAAAAATGCTTATACAGCAATTATATTTAAATGAACAACCAATAACTGTTGCTGAATTTTCTAGGAAATATAAAATCGCGTCAACTACAGTATATTCCAGGAGAGAAATGATACTAAAAAAACTAAAAAAATATATTGATAATTGAAATGTATTTCGTAATTTGGGGAGTTTTATTCCCAGTTGATTAGTGTGAGGTAAAAACATAAAGGAGCTAAAAACTATGAAAGAATATTTTAAAATAAAATTTACTTCTGAGGAATGGATGAAAGTTGACGAAGAAAACAGCAGTCAAATTTTTTATGATTTAGGTTTTAGAACGCTTGATGAGGTCCTAAATATACGTATGTTCGACCTATTTAATCTTCAAGACGTTAACAACAATAGAGCCGAAGAGTTTTTTGTGACCGTGTTTAAGTTCTTGTATCCTGATAAGACGATAGATTATAACATTTATTATGATTCTAATAAAGAGAAAACGTTTTATATCAAATGGAAGGAGAAGCATCCTCTGGACATTGATGTGTTGGTAAAGGATGTTCTTATTCAAGAAGAGTTTGAGGTTGGAACAATGCTTTGCATTTATGACTATGTCACACAAGCATTTTATCGATCAAGTGAATATGATAATCGTAAATATCGTTATATGAACTATTCGAATTTAAAAAATAAGAATTCAAGTACAAAGAATACAAATAACATTAAAACATTAAAATGAGCATAAATATTATGTGAGTAAATTATTATTGGGAGGGCGTATGATATGAAAATAAATAAATATATTGTAAAAAATGCGTTCTCAGCCATTGGTGAGGAGGAACGCAAGGATAGAATTAATAATGCAATTAGAAGTCTTTGTATTCGCGACATTGAAAAAGCAGCGAATTTCGATTATAATATAGATGTGACATTTCATGGTGGTGATTCTGACTTAAAAAAAGGAGGAACACTATAAAAATGCTAACAGAAATTGCGGATATCTATGTTCGTCTTTCTTCGGAGGATAGGGATAAAAAACATTTTTCTGATGAGAGCGAGAGTATCCAAAATCAAAAGACAATGCTTATAAACTACTGTGTTGAAAGGGGTTGGCAAATTAACGGAATTTTTTCAGATGAAGATTACAGTGGTGCGGATGCTAATCGTCCTGAATGGAATCGTGTGTTGAAAGACTGCGAGGAAGGCAAGTGCACAATAGTTGTATGTAAAACACAATCTCGTTTTTCTCGTGATATGGAAATGATTGAACGCTATATTCACGGAAAATTTCCTGAGTGGGGTGTGCGTTTTGTTGGTGTGGTTGATAATGCTGATACAAACGTGAAGGGTAACAAAAAAGCACGACAAATTAACGGTTTAATAAATGAGTGGTATTTGGAAGATTTATCAGATAATATAAAATCAACTCTAAAAACAAAGCGCAAAAATGGTGAATTTGTGGGTTCTTTTGCCCCTTACGGTTATTTGGTAGATCCAAACAATAAAAACCATCTAATTATTGATGAAACCGCTGCTCCGGTTGTACGAAGGATATTTGATATGTATATACAGGGGTCGGGTTATATTACGATAGCGAGAGCTCTAAATGATGAAAATATTCCGCCTCCTTGTGTACATAAAAAATTGTTGGGAAGCAAGTATTATAATCGTAATTATGAGAAAAATTTGGCACCTAGTTTAACCTGGTCTGATTCGGCTATATATGCTATTTTACGACGACAGGCATATACGGGTGCATTGGTGCAAGGAAAGCAAGAGGTTGTTAACTATAAAACAGGTAAACGGCGCATGAAGCCTGAAAGCCAATGGGATGTTGTCGAAGATATGCATGAGCCAATTATATCAAAGGAAACCTTTTTAAAAGCACAAGAAATTCGTTTTTCTCGTGGCAAAGGACAAAAGATTCCAAACGGTTCTTGTTATTCACTTGCAAAAAAGGTTTTCTGCGGTGAGTGCGGTAATACAATGTGGAAAATGAGTTACCAATTACGTGATGGCCGATATAATTATTTGGCTTGTAGAACCCGCAAAACCACAAGTGGACTATGTGATAATAAACACCATATACGGCTTGATGAACTTGAAAAAATTGTTGTTGATGAAATAAATAAGCTGCTTGATAAATACTATGATGAAAAGCAAATTGGCAGCTTAAAACAGCCTAAAAAGGAAAAGGGTAAAGACAAGTCTTTAACTACCCAAATTAAAAATCTTGAGGATAAGGTAAAGCGAAATGATGCAAGAATGGCTCAAATGTATACCGATAAACTTGATGGTATAATTACTTTGGAAGAATTTGCAATCTTTCGCGAACAGTATAAAAAAGAAACCCAAGAAATGGAAAAACGCATTGAACTTTTGAAAACACAATTATCAAAGCTTTATGATAACGAAACACCAATTGACACAAAATCCATTATGGAAAAGTACCGAAGAATCGATACTCTTACATTCGAAATCGCCGATGAATTTATAAGCAAAATCTTCATTGGAAAGCTCAAAAAGGATGGCGAGAGAGAAATCAAAATTGAGTGGAAAATTTAGTGGTTTTCTACATCCAAAAAACGACAAAATATACAGAATTACTAAAAAAGTATAGTATTGGCTAACTCACCACACGGTGGAGAGGACGGCGGTGCGGTTGCGGCTGACGGTACGGTTGAAAAGGATATTAACCTAAAAATCGCGTTGCAAACCGCTAAATTCTTGAAACTTTACGGCTTTAAGGTTATAATGACAAGAGAAACCGATACAAATACCTGTAACGGTGATTCGTTTATCAAGCGTGAGGATTTGGAAAATCGCTTAAATTTAATGAAGCAAAACCCTGAAAGTGTTTTTGTGAGTATTCATCTTAACAAGTTTACCACCTCGGCGGCAAAGGGGTCGCAGGTGTTTTACAGTAATGGGGACGCGGCAAAGGCGCTTGGTGAAATAATTCAAAAATCAATAATTAAAAATTTACAAAATGAAAATAAGCGGGTTAACAAGCAAGCCACAAGCAGCACATATTTGCTTTATAACGCTACGGTGCCTGCGGTTTTGGTGGAATGCGGTTTTTTAAGCAACCAAGCTGAGCTTTTACGACTTAAGGACAGCGCGTATCAGCAAAAATTGGCTTTTTGTATAACCGACGGAATTTTACAGTATTTTAAGGAGTCATAAAATGGCAAAAACAAAGGTTGTTTATGTGTGCAGTGAATGCGGCTATGAGGCTGCAAAATGGATGGGTAAATGCCCGTCCTGCAATAATTGGGGCACCTTGCAGGAGGATATCCGCACCGACTCGGCACCCGCACGCGCGGCGGTCTATCAAAGTCAAGCCTTTGCGCAAACCTTAAGTGAAATTGACACTAATAAAGAGGTGCGCTTCAAAACCGATATACGCGAGCTTGACCGTGTGCTTGGCGGCGGCATTGTTAAAGGCTCGGTTGTGCTGTTAAGCGGTGACCCCGGTATTGGTAAATCAACCATTCTTTTGCAAATGTGCAGGGCGCTACAGGACAAAATGGAAGTGCTTTATGTATCGGGTGAGGAATCGGCCACACAAATTAAAATGCGTGCTGAGCGCTTGGGTGTCAGCGGCAATAATGTAAAAATTATGACCGCTACCGATGCTCAAGCCATTTGTGAATATATAAATACATCAAGACCTGATATTGTTATGATAGATTCTATTCAAACCATGACAATAAGTGATATTTCATCATCAGCAGGCAGTATTGTTCAGGTGCGTGAAAGTACAAATATGTTTTTGCGTACAGGCAAAAGCCTTGAAATTCCCGTGTTTATTGTCGGCCATGTTAACAAGGGCGGTGATATTGCGGGCCCTAAGGTGATGGAGCATATTGTTGATACCGTGCTTTACTTCGAGGGTGAAAGAAATCAGTCCTACCGTATTTTGCGCGCAATTAAAAACCGTTTTGGCTCTACTAACGAAATCGGTGTTTTTGAAATGAGGGACAACGGTCTTTGCGAGGTTGAAAACCCTTCGGCGCATTTGCTGACTGGCCGTATGACCAATGTTTCGGGCACCTGTATTACCTGTGTTATTGAGGGAACACGCCCAATTTTGTCCGAGGTGCAGGCGCTTGTAACTACGACCGGCTTTGGCAACCCAAGGCGCACCTCAACCGGCTTTGACTATAATCGCTTAAGTCTTATTTTAGCGGTTTTGGAAAAGCGTATGGGGCTTTATTTTTCAAATTTAGACGCTTATCTTAATATAGTCGGCGGTATGCGCATTGATGAGCCCGCGGCCGATTTGGCGGTTGCTTTATCACTTGTATCGGGCATTCGTGATGTACCCATTGATGAAAAAACCGTTGCCTTTGGTGAAATCGGTCTTTCGGGCGAGGTGCGGTCGGTTGCAAGAGCTGCATTCAGGGTTAACGAAGCCGCCCGCCTTGGCTTTAATAAATGTATTTTACCCAAAGCCTCTTTAAAACAAATTACCGATTGTCCTGTCGGCATGGAGCTTGTCGGCGTTAGTAATCTCAAGCAAGCCATTGCCGCCATCGGATAATTTGGGCATATAATAAGGGCAAGAGTGTTTTACGGAATTTATGTTTGTGCAGCTTTCAAGCGAGCAATATCCTTCACTTTGAAAGCGGCAAGCCTCAGCGCATTGTATTATTTTCAAAAAAATCACTCCTTATCCTTTAATATGGACTAAATATTTCATTTTATTGACTAAAATATTTTTTAATGGTATAATAAATTTATGGAAAATTTAAATATAACTATTGGAAAAAAACTTTTATATCTTCGTAAAAAAAGCAAGCTTACCCAAGCAGAGCTGGCTGAAAAGCTAAATTATTCCGACAAGGCAATTTCTAAATGGGAAAAAGGGGAATCACTTCCGTCGGTTGAGGTTTTTTATAAAATCAGTAAGCTTTACGGGGTTAGTCTTGACTACATAATAGGTGATGAAACAATTGACCCTCAGCCAATTAAAACCGATGCTAAAAAGCGTATTTATTTAAATATTACCCATTTGGCAGTGCTGGCGGTTTGGTTTGTTGCGCTTTTACTGTTTGTTATTTTTGACATTATTACGCACACAAGCCAGTGGATGATTTTTGCCTGGGCAATGCCCGCATCCTTTACGGTAGCCATTGTTTTCGACTGCATTTGGCATAAGCGAAAGGGCTTCTTTTGGCTTATATCGTTTTTTGTTTGGTCACTGCTTTTAAGCTTTGTAATTCAGTTTATGACCTTTAACATTTGGAAAATTTTACTTGTTGGTATTCCGCTTCAAATAGCAATTATTATTTGGTCAAGGATGGAGAAAAAATCGTGAAATTTCAAAACGATTGGGACGAAATTTTAAAGGATGAATGGCAAAAGCCCTATTTGCAGGGGCTTTTTGCTTTTTTAAAGCAGGATTATGACGACTATACCGTATATCCGCCAAAGCGTGAGGTTTTTAACGCGCTGAAATACACCTCTTTTGCTCAAACCAGGGTGGTAATTATTGGGCAGGACCCGTATCATGGCTTTGGTCAGGCACACGGTTTGTGCTTTTCGGTAAGGGAAGGGGTTAAGCTTCCTCCGTCGCTTGTTAATATTTTTAAAGAGCTTGAAAGTGATGTTGGCCGACCCTTTACGCTAAACGGCGACCTTACATACTGGGCGCGTCAGGGTGTTTTAATGCTTAACAATGTGCTGACTGTAAGGGAAGGTCAGCCGCAAAGCCATAAGGATATGGGGTGGGAGCAATTTACCGACCGCATTATAAGCGAGCTTAACAATAAGCAAACCCCCGTTGTGTTTTTGCTGTGGGGTAAGCCCGCCGAAAAAAAGGCTGAAATTATTACAAACCCCATTCACAAAAAGCTTATAACCGTGCACCCAAGTCCGCTTTCGGCTTACAGGGGGTTTTTTGGCTGTAAGCACTTTTCAAAAACTAATGAAATTCTTACCCAAAGCGGTCAACAACCAATAAACTGGTAATTTGACATTTTTTGACATTTGTGTTATAATAACATCAAATTTTTTATTAAGGGGAGCAATAAAATGAAACCCAACGGTATAATTCGCGACGTTGATAAAATGGGTCGTGTGGTAATTCCGAAGGAAATTCGCAACCAATTAAATATTAAAAGCGATGTTGACAGTCTTGAAATTTTTATGGAAGGCGACAGCATTGTTTTGCGCAAATATAAGCCGGCATGCTTCTTTTGTGACACACTTGAAGAAACTGTTAATTATAATGGCTACAGCGTTTGTGTAGAATGTATTGAAAAGTTAAAAAAATTAAAAGAAGAGCTTGAATAATTTTTTTAAAAACCACTTTAAACTGCTTGACAAAGGGGCTTTACAGTGGTATAATCTTCCCATATTGAAAAATGCGTTGACGGAATTATTGCTTTTCCCACCCGTTAAGAGAGCCGCCGTTTTGGTGTAAGTGCGGTACGGTAAGAAATGTCAAGCCTCGTTCCTGAGCAGAACAGCTGAAACAACAGTAAGCTGTTACGGCCTGCCCCGTTACCAAGGCAAAAAGCTTGTTGGAGCTTTGTTTGAGTGACCGTTTTATATAACGGTAATCAGGGTGGTACCGCGAAAATTTTCGTCCCTGAGATTGCTTTGCGCAGTCTCAGGGCTTTTTTAATTTTATTTTGAGAGGGATTAATTATGAACATCAAAATTGCTGACAGAACATTATCAATTAAGGACCGCTTTAGCTTTAAGGAAAAAATTGAAATCGCACGCCAGCTTGAAAAGCTTGGTGTATCGGCAATTGAAATACACGAAATGGAAAATGTTAAAACCGATGCTTTGCTTGTTAAAACAATGGCTTATTTTGTTAAAAACGGCGTTATTTCGGTTGCAGCTGTACCTACAAAGCAAGGTATTGATGATGTTGTATCTGCTTTGGCTACCGCCAATAAGGGCAGAATCAGAATTGAGCTTCCTGTTTCGGTTGTTGGTATGGAATATAGCTGCCATAAAAAGCCCGACAAAATGCTTGTTATGATAAATGACCTTGTGTCTTACGCTAAGGCAAGAATAAATGATGTTGAATTTGTTGCCGTTGATGCTACCCGTGCTGAATTTGACTTTTTAAAGGAAGCAATTGCCACAGCACGAAATGCGGGCGCAACACTTGTTACTGTTTGTGATACCGCCGCCGAAATGATGCCGGATGAATTTGGTGCATTTGTAAAAGAGCTTGCGGTTGACGGTGTTGCTTGCGAAAATAAAAACGGTCTTGCAGTTGCAAATGCCGTTATGGCGGTTAAAAACGGTGCAAATACCGTTAAAACCGCTGTTTCTAACGAAATTTCGCTTGAAACCTTTGCGGGTGTAATTAAAAACTGCGGTAACAGCTTTGGCTTTGAATCAACCGTTAAATATACCGAGCTTAACCGCATTATAAACCAAATCAACTGGATAATGGGCAACACAAAATCGGCCAAGGCTGCTGTAAAGGCAGGCGATTTTGAGGAAGAACTGTCACTTGACCAAAATGATGATAAGCAAACTGTTTTGGATACAATAATGCGCCTTGGTTATGACTTGTCGGATGATGATGCCACAAAGGTTTATGAGGAATTTTTGCGAGTGGCCGCAAACCGCAAGGTTACTTCGAAGGAGCTGGATGTTATTGTTGCTACAGTTGCGCTTCAGGTTGAGCCCACCTATAAGCTTGTAAACTTTGTTGTAAACAGTGGCAATATTTTTACAGCTTCTGCTCAAATTACAATGGATGTTAAGGGCGAGCAAAAGCAGGGTATCAGCACGGGTGACGGTCCTATTGATGCTGCCTTCCACGCTATTGAACAAATTATCGGCTGCCATTACGAGCTTGACGATTTTCAAATTCAGTCGGTTACCGAAGGCAAGGGTGCCATTGGTCAGGCGGTTGTAAAGCTTCGTGTAAACGGCAAGCTTTATTCGGGCAACGGTATTTCGACCGATATTATTGCAGCCGCTATTAAGGCTTATATAAATGCTGTAAACAAAATTGTTTACGAGGAGGCATAAATTATGAAATTATCTTTTTCAACAAAGGGCTGGCATGGCCGCACCTTTGACGATTTTTGTGATATCGCGACAGAGCTTAAATTTCAAGGTATTGAGCTTCACAACATTCATAACGAGCTTTTTACCGACCGTGACGGTGCCTTCACCAAAACCTCGGCACCCAAAACAGTAAGAAAGCTTTTTGAAAAGAAGCTTTCAATTCCGTGTATTGACAGCATTTGCAATTTGGCGGATGCTTCTAAAAGGGAAGAAACAATAAAGGAAATTAACGCCTGCATCGCTATTGCGGCTGACCTTAATATACCATATATTCGCGTTAAGGCCTATGGCTATGATGATATTGAATATATAAATTCGGTTATAAGTGAGGTTTTACCCGCTGCACAGCAAAAGGGTAAGGTATTGCTTTTGGAAACCTCGGGTGTGTTTGCAAACACCTCCCTTCTTCGCGATTTGCTTGACAGCTTCGCAGATGACGCACTTTCTGCGCTTTGGGATATGCACGCGCCTTATTTCTATAACGGTGAGGATGCTGAGACTACCATTAAAAACCTTGGCGCTTACGTTAAGCAGGTACACCTTAAGGATGCCGTTAAAACTGATGACGGCGTAGAATTTTGCCTTATGGGTGAGGGTGAAATGCCCATTAAGGAAATGGTTTTAGCGCTTCGTTCGGTTAATTTTGATGGCTTTATTTCGCTTGAATGGGTGCCCGAATGGTGTGAAGAAATTGACGATATGGAAATTATCTTTTCGCAGTATGTTACCTTTATGAAGCAGTTCAGCGATACCTCAAAAAGCGATAATTCGCTTTATTATAACCGCGCACATACAGGCGTTTATGTTTGGGAGAAGGACCGCCTTATTGACTTAACCTTTTCACAAATGCTTGACCGCATTGCTGAAGAGTTTCCCGACCAATATGCTTTTAAATACACAACCCTTGATTATACCCGTACCTATAGTGAATTCCGTGACGACGTTGATGAATTTGCCCGCGCTTTAATATCTATGGGCGTAAAAGCAGGCACACACGTTGCTGTTTGGGCCTCTAACGTGCCCCAGTGGTATATTGCTTTTTGGGCAACCGTTAAAATCGGTGCAGTTCTTGTTACAGTTAATACTGCATATAAAATACATGAGATAGAATACCTTCTCCGTCAGTCCGATACACACACCCTTATTATGACCGAGGGTGCTAAGGACTGTAAATACGGTGAAATTATTGCTGAATTATGTCCTGAGCTTAAAAACACAAAGCCTGGCGAGCCGCTTCACAGCAAGCGTTTGCCCTTCCTTAGAAATGCAATTACCGTTGGCTTTAAGCAAAAAGGCTGTCTTACCTGGGGCGAGGCTCTCGAACGTGCGGGACAGGTTCCGCTTTCTGAAGTGTACCGTATGGCTTCTAAGGTTGACAAGGACGATGTTTGCAATATGCAGTATACATCGGGTACAACGGGATTTCCTAAGGGTGTTATGCTTACCCACTATAATGTTGTAAATAACGGTAAGTTTATCGGCGACCAAATGGAGCTTTCTACTGCTGACAGAATGATGATTCAGGTTCCTATGTTCCATTGCTTCGGTATGGTGCTTTCTATGACTGCCGCAATGACACACGGCGCTACAATGTGTCCGCTTCCTTATTTTTCGCCGAAATCGGCCTTGGCTTGTGTAAATCAGGAGCATATTACAACCTTTAACGGTGTTCCCACAATGTTTATTGCTATGATGGAGCATCCCGACTTCCCGAAGACCGACTTTTCATATATGCGTGTTGGCATTATGGCAGGCTCGAACTGTCCTGCTGACCTTATGAAGCGCGCAACCGAAGTTATGAATATGAAGGAAATTGTGTCGGTATACGGTCAGACCGAGGCGGCCCCCGGCTGTACGATGAGCCGTTATTACGATAGTCTGGAGGTTCGTACCGAAACCGTAGGCAGCGCATTCGCAAATGTTGAATGTAAAATTATTAACCCTGAAACAGGGGAGGACTGCGAAAACGGTGTTAACGGTGAATTTGTTGCCCGTGGCTATAACATTATGAAGGGCTATTACAAAATGCCTAAGGCTACTGCTGAAACCATTGACAAGGAAGGCTGGCTTCACACAGGTGACCTTGCTTGTAAGGATGATAACGGCAATTACCGTATAACAGGTCGTCTTAAGGATATGATAATTCGTGGTGGCGAAAACATTTACCCTAAGGAAATTGAGGAATTTATTTACACCTGCCCGAAGGTAAGCGACGTTCAGGTTATCGGTGTACCGGATGAAAAATACGGCGAAGAAATTATGGCTTGCATTATCCTTAAGGAAGGCGAGCAAATGAGTGAAGACGAAATGCGCCAGTATATTGCCGACCATATGGCAAGACACAAGGTGCCCCGTTATTATGACTTTGTGGATTCCTTCCCAATGAATGCCGCAGGTAAAATTCTTAAATACAAAATGCGCGAAAACGCTGTTAAAAAATTAGGACTTTAAGGTGATTTTTTAAAAATGGTAAACGGAATAAAGGTTGTTGACGCACACTGTCACATTTATCCCGAAAAAATTGCCGAACGTGCTGTTAAAGGGACTGACAATTTTTACAAATGTCAGTCCTTTTGTAAGGGTACGGTAAGTGATTTGTTAAACGAAGGAGAAAAAGCAGGGATAGACCATTTTATTGTTCAGTCGGTTGCAACAACCCCAAAGCAAGTAAAAAGCATTAACGAATTCATTGCTCAGTCGGTTAAGGCCGCCAACGGTAAAATGACAGGTCTTGGTACTTTACACCCCGACAGTGAGGATATTAAGGGCGATATTGAGCATTTAATGGAGCTTGGCCTTTTGGGTGTTAAGCTTCACCCTGACATTCAGGCATTTAAAATAGATGACTGGCGTTGCCTTAAAATTTATGAGGAATGTGAAAAACAAGGGCTTAAAATTTTAATGCATACCGGAGATAACCGTTACGATTATTCAAACCCTAACCGATTGCTTCCAATTTTGGAAATTTATAAAAATTTGACTATTATCGGTGCGCATTTCGGTGGTTGGTCTATTTGGGAAGAAGCGGCCGAGGTGTATGCAGGTATACCAAATTTTTATGTTGACTGTTCTTCAAGCTTTCCTTGGATTCCTAAGGAAACTGCTTTAAAGGTAATTAGAAAATACGGAGCCGAAAAGGTGCTTTTTGGCACTGATTATCCAATGTGGTCACCCAAAAGCGAGTTAGAATATTTTTTGTCGTTACCACTTGAAAAAAATGAAATTAGTAGTATACTAAATATGAATGCGATTAAACTTTTTAATTTGGAGGGAAAAATATGAGTGAATTTAAAATGGGCACTAAGTGTGTTCAAGGCGGTTACACCCCTAAAAATGGTGAACCCCGTCAAATTCCGATATACCAAAGTACCACTTACAAATATGACACAAGTGAAGATATGGGTAAGCTTTTTGACCTTGAGGCAAGCGGATATTTTTATGCCCGTCTTCAAAATCCTACTTGTGATATGGTTGCCGCCAAAATTTGCGAAATGGAAGGCGGTACAGCTGCAATGCTGACTTCTTCGGGTCAGGCAGCTTCTTTCTTTTCTATTTTTAATATTGCAGGTTGCGGTGACCATGTTGTTGCATCTTCTGCACTTTATGGCGGCACTTATAATCTTTTTGCTGTTACCTTAAAGCGTATGGGTATCGAATTTACCTTCGTTGACCCTGACTGCAGCGAAGAGGAATTGCAAGCTGCATTCAAGCCCAACACAAAGGCAGTTTTTGGCGAAACAATTGCTAATCCTGCGCTTAACGTTTTGGATATTGAAAAATTTGCAAAAATTGCACATAATAACGGTGTTCCACTTATTGTTGATAATACCTTTGCAACCCCTGTTCAGTGCCGACCTTTTGAATGGGGCGCTGACATTGTTGTTCATTCAACAACAAAGTATATGGACGGTCACGCAAGTGCTGTTGGCGGCTGTATTGTTGACAGCGGCAAGTTTGACTGGACCAAATATCCCGAAAAATACCCCGGCCTTTGCACACCCGATGAAAGCTATCACGGTGTTACTTATACTGAACGCTTTGGTCTTGCAGGTGCTTACATTACAAAGGCCACTGCACAGCTAATGCGTGACTTTGGCTGCTGTCAGCAGGCGCAGACTGCTTACGTTTTGGGCCTTGGTCTTGAAAGTCTTCATTTGCGCATTAAAAAGCACGCTGAAAATGCGCTTGCAGTTGCAAAAGCATTGATGGCTGATGACCGTATTGCTTGGGTTCGTTGTCCACACCTTGAAGGTGATAAAAACTATGAACTCGCAATGAAATATATGCCAAACGGCGGCTGCGGTGTTGTAAGCTTTGGCGTAAAGGGTGGAAGACCCGCTGCCGAAGCCTTTATGAAGCAGCTTAAATTAGCTTCTATCGCAACCCACGTTGCCGATGCCCGCACCTGCTGCTTACACCCTGCAAATGCCACACACCGTCAAATGAATGATGATGAGTTGGCAGCAGCAGGCATTACCCCCGACCTTATCCGTTTTTCTTGCGGTATTGAGGACGCGGAGGACATTATTGCCGACATTATGCAGGCGCTTGATAAAATTTAATTAAAGGTTAGGAAAAAATATGCCGATAAGAATACCAAACGATTTACCGGCCGTTAAAACTTTAAACGACGAAAACATCTTTGTTATGACCGAAACCCGTGCCATTACACAGGATATTCGCCCACTTAAAATTTTGCTTTTAAATTTAATGCCCAAGAAAATTGAAACCGAAACTCAGCTTTCGCGCCTTTTGGGCAACTCACCCTTGCAGGTTGAGCTTGAGCTTATTCACACAAAAAGCCACAAATCCAAAAACACCCCTGCCGAGCATCTTTTAGCGTTTTATAAAACCTTTGACGATGTAAAGCACCGCACCTTTGACGGTCTTATAATTACGGGAGCACCCGTTGAAAATATGCCCTTTGAAGAGGTTGAATATTGGGACGAGCTGTGCGAAATTATGGAGTGGAGCAAAACTCACGTTCATTCCACCTTCCACATTTGTTGGGGTGCACAGGCGGGACTGTATTACCATTTTGGTATTGATAAAAAGCCTTTGGATAAAAAGATGTTTGGTGTGTTTAAGCACAAGGCCGATTATAAAAGGTCAATTTTGTTCCGTGGCTTTGATGATGAATTTATGGTGCCGCATTCCCGTCACACAACGGTTGATATTGAGGATGTTAAAAAGGTGCCCGAAATCAAAATTTTGGCCTCCTCTGAAGAGGCGGGCGTTTACGCAATGGCAACTGCCGAGGGCAAGCAAATTTTTATTACAGGCCATTCTGAATATGATGCAAACACCCTTGCAAATGAATATTTTAGGGATTTAAACGAAGGCAAGCTAATTGAAATACCTAAAAATTACTTCCCCGATGATAACCCCGAAAATGAACCCGTGGTTACATGGCGTTCACATGCTAATTTACTTTACAGTAACTGGCTGAATTATTTCGTATATCAAACTACACCGTATGATATTGAACAAATAAAATAAAAAAATAGCCAAGTGGACAATAAAACTTGGCTATTTTCATTTTTAATATAATATGTATATTATATTAAATTTCGGCTTGACTTTAGCACGCTAATGTGGTAGTATAGTAGCGTATTAAATTGGTGAGGTAGTATTATGTTAAGATATCGTTGCGATTCAATTGACAGATTATTTCAAACTATATTGAATTTAGAATCGGTTGAAGAGTGTTATGAGTATTTTGCGGATATATGCACAATAAAGGAAGTGCAGGATATGGCGCAGCGTCTTGATACCGCTATTCTTTTGGATAAAGGGCTTAGCTATCAAAAAATAATTGATGAAATAGATGTAAGCAGCGCTACTATCGGACGGGTTAGCAAATGCCTTAATTACGGTAGCGGCGGTTACCGTAATGCTATTGAAAAATTAAACAATAAGGAGAGCAAGTGATGAATAACAGCGATTGGTTTTTAAGCTTTAATGAAAAGGTTGTTTTCGCTCTTCGCTCGCTTTATGCTTCTTACGGTTACTCGCAATATAAAATGAGTAAATTTGAAGAATATGACCTTTATGCGCTTAATAAGGACTTTTTAATTTCCGATAATGTTATAACCTTTACCGATACCAACGGTAAGCTTATGGCCTTAAAGCCCGACGTAACCCTTTCAATTATAAAGAACATAACAGATAAGCCTGAAGCGCTTAGCAAGGTTTTTTATAACGAAAACGTTTATAGAATATCGGGTGGCTCGCACACATATAAGGAGATAATGCAAGCAGGACTTGAATGCTTCGGAGATATTGATTCCTACAGTATTTGCGAGGTTATAACCTTAGCGGCCAAAAGCTTAAAAGCAATTAGTGATTCCTGCGTTTTGGACATTTCGCATTTGGGACTTTTGGAAAACGTTTTTGAAAGCTTTAGTGTTCCTGTGCTTAACAGACCCCAAATTTTAAAGTTTATCGGTGAGAAAAATGTTCACGAATTGGCTCGCTACTGTGAGGAATTGTGTCTTTCTGCCGAAAGCATAAATACCATAAAATTCTTGGTGTCGGCAACGGGCGCTCCCGACGCGGTTATTCCCGCGCTTATAAAAGAGCTGGAGGGCAAGACCGATATTACACCGCTTATGGAAATGAAGGAAATGTTATCGGCCGTTGATACCGAATTAAAATCAATGCTCAGAATCGACTTTTCGGTTGTTAATGATATAAAATATTATAACGGCATTGTATTTAAGGGCTTTATTGAGGGCATACCCTCAAGTATTTTATCGGGCGGGCAGTATGATAAGCTTATGCAGAAAATGAATCGTCGTTCATCGGCAATCGGTTTTGCGGTTTACCTTGATTGTCTTTCAAGATTTAATCCCATTTCAAATGAATACGATGTTGACGTTTTATTAGTTTATTCCGAAAAAACCAAAATTTCGGATTTAAATAATTTTATCGCCCAACTTATTAAAAACGGTGAGAGAGTTTTAGCTTCAAAGCAAACGGCAAAGAATATAAAATACCGTAAGCTTATAGATTTTGACTGCGAGGTGGCGAAGGGTGAAATCAATGCTTAATGTAGCGCTTCCTAAAGGAAGGCTTGGCGAAAAGGTTTATGCGATGTTTGAAAAGGCGGGCTTTGAATGTCCGTCAATTAAAGAAAATAATCGCAAGCTTATTTTTGAAAATGAAGAGGTCGGTGTGCGCTATTTTTGGGTTAAGCCCTCGGACGTTGCAATTTATGTTGAACGCGGCGCCGCTGATATAGGTGTTGCGGGTAAGGATATTTTACTTGAATATACCCCCGAAGTTTACGAGCTTTTAGACCTTAATATCGGCAAGTGTCGAATGGCGGTTGCCGGTAAAAAGGATTTTAGATACGATATGACCCGAACCTTAAGGGTTGCAACCAAGTTTAAGAACATTGCAAGCAGCCATTATTTGTCAAAGGGTATGGATATTGATATAATTCATCTTAACGGTTCAATTGAAATAGCTCCGATTTTAGACCTTTCGGATGTTATTGTAGATATTGTTGAAACGGGTACAACGCTTAAAGAAAACAATTTAGAGGTTATTGAAGAAATCGTGCCTATAAGCGCACGTTTTATTGCTAATAAAACAAGCTATAAGTTTAAGGCAGAGGCCATTAACAGAATTGTTAACCAAATGGCATTAGAGCAAGCGGAGGCAAAGTAATGATTAAAATTTTAAAATTCGGTGAGGTTTCGGCCGACGATATTTTCGCCAGGGTTGAGCCCGCTGTGGATGTTCAGGCCGTTGTAAGCGAAATTATTGAAAATGTAAGGAAAAACGGCGATAAAGCGCTTTACGAATATTCTGAAAAGTTTGATAAAGCGAAGCTTGATAATTTACTTGTAAGTGAAGAGGAGATTAAGGAAGCTGTAAATTCGGTAGAGCCTGAGTTTTTGGAAATCTTAAAATCGGCGGCTGAAAATATCCGAGAATATCATAAAAATCAGGTTAGAAGCGGGTTTGAAATTAAAAAGGCCGACGGTGTAATAATCGGTCAGAAAATCATTCCTGTTGACAAAGCGGGGCTTTATGTACCCGGTGGCACGGCGGCTTATCCCTCAACCGTGCTTATGGATTCTATACCCGCAAAGATTGCCGGCTGTAAAGAGGTTGTTATGGTAACACCTCCGTCACAAAACGGTAAGGTAAACCCTGTTATTCTTGCGGCGGCTTACGTTGCAGGGGTTGATAAAATATTTAAGGTTGGCGGTGCTCAGGCAATTGCCGCTTTGGCTTACGGTACCGAAAGTGTACCCAAGGTTGATAAAATTGTGGGTCCCGGTAATGCCTTTGTTGCAGAAGCTAAAAAGCAGGTTTTCGGTCAGGTTTCTATTGATATGATAGCAGGACCCAGCGAAATTTTAATTATTGCCGACGGTAAAACAAATCCTGCACACGCGGCGGCCGATTTATTATCACAGGCCGAGCACGACAAGCTGGCAAGTGCCGTGCTTGTTACCGATTCAATTGACCTTGCAAACGCTGTAAGTGATGAGCTTGAAAAGCAAATTCCGCTTTTAGAGAGAAGCGAAATTGCACGCGCTTCAATAGATAATAACGGTAAGATTATTATTGCCGAAAATTTAGAAAAGGTAATTGAAATTTCAAATGAAATTGCTCCCGAGCATTTGGAATTATTACTTGATGAGCCCTTTAAATATCTTGATATGATTCGCCATGCGGGTTCAATTTTTATGGGAAGATATTGCCCCGAAGCATTGGGCGATTATTATGCAGGTCCTAACCACACGCTTCCCACAAGCGGTACCGCAAAATTTTCAAGCCCACTTTCAGTTGATGATTTTATTAAGAAAACGCAGTATACCTATTACACTAAGGAAGCCCTTGATAGAGTGGCTTATGATGTGGCATATTTTGCAAAAAAGGAAGGGCTTACCGCACACGCCAAAAGCGCATTTATACGAAGCCAAGGCATTTAAACTAAAACCGACCTTAAAGGGCGGTTTTAGGATGCTTTGTCTATGGAGGAGATTTAGTGAGTAATTTTTTAGATTCTAAATATAATTCTTTGGTGCCCTATACTCCGGGAGAACAACCAAAGGATATGCAATACGTAAAGCTTAATACTAACGAATCACCCTTTGCACCGTCGCCGAAAGCACAAGAAATGGCAAGCGAAGCGGCAAAAAGGCTTCAGCTTTATTCAGATCCCGAATGTCGCGACCTTGTTAAAGCCGCGGCAGAATATTTTGGGGTTGAAAATGATGAAATTATTTTTACCAACGGTTCGGATGAGGTTTTGAATTTTGCATTTATGGCATTTTGCGAAAACGGAGCCATTTTCCCTGATATAACATACGGCTTTTATTCTGTTTTTGCCGACCTTAACGGAGTAGAATATACACAGGCTCCCTTAAAGGCGGATTTTTCGGTTGATATAAATAATTACATCGGTGTAAATAAAACGGTGTTTTTGGCTAATCCCAACGCACCAACAGGTATTGCCTTAAGTGTTGAGGATATTGAAAAAATAATTAAATCAAACCCAAACAACGTGGTTGTAATTGATGAGGCATATGTTGATTTTGGAGCCCAAAGTGTGATTCCGCTCATTAAAAAGTACGACAATTTGCTTGTTACCCAAACCTTTTCAAAGTCTAGGTCGTTAGCAGGTGGCAGGCTGGGCTTTGGTATTGGCTCAAAAGCACTTATTCGCGATCTTAACACCATTAAATATTCCACCAATCCTTATAATGTTAATTCAATGACTGCAGCGGCTGGTGTTGGTTCGCTTTTGGATGATGAATATATTAAAAATAATTGCGAAAGGATTAAGCAAAACCGCGATTATTTGCTAAATGAGCTTAAAAAGCTTGATTTTACTATGACCGACTCTCTTGCTAACTTTATTTTTGCAAAGCACAGTACCGTTAGCGGTGAGGAAATTTATTTAAGGTTAAAGGAAAAGGGTGTTTTGGTGCGTCACTTTAAAACGGAACGCTTGAAGGATTACACCCGCATAACCATAGGAAGCCGAGAACAGCTTGAAATTTTAATTTCAAAGCTTAAAGAAATTTTAAAGGAGCTATTATGAGAACTGCTACGATTAACAGAAAAACAAACGAAACTGAAATTTCTTTAACCTTAACGCTTGACGGTACAGGTAAAAGCGAAATTAACAGCGGTTGCGGTTTTTTAGACCATATGCTTACCCTTTTTGCAAAGCACGGCAGATTTGATTTAACTGTTAATTGCAAGGGTGATACCGAGGTTGATTATCATCACACAACCGAGGATATAGGTATATCCTTAGGTCTTGCCTTTAAACAAGCGCTTGCAGATAAAAAGGGCATTACCCGTTACGGTTATATGGTTTTACCTATGGATGAGGCACTTATTTTAACTGCAATTGATTTTTCGGGCAGGGCATATCTTGGTTATGATATGGATATTCCCGCTGAGAAGGTGGGCGATTTTGATACCGAGCTTGTTGAAGAATTTTGGTATGGCTTTGTTCGCAATGCCGAATGTACCCTTCATATTAAGGAAATTGACGGTCTTAATTCCCATCACATAATTGAAGGGGCGTTTAAATCTGCGGCGCATAGCCTTAAGGATGCCGTTAAAATTGACCCCGAGCTCCAAAATGAAGTTTTATCCACAAAGGGTGTTTTATAATGGTAGCCATAGTTGATTACGGTGTCGGCAACCTTTTTTCGCTTAAAAGCTCATTTGCGGCAATAGGCGTCGAGGTAATTGTTACTGCCGATCCCGAGGTTTTAAAAAATGCCGACAGTATTGTCTTGCCGGGTGTCGGTGCTTTTGAGGATGCGGCAAAAAAGCTTCGCGACAGCGGTCTTGATAAGGTTTTAATCCAACTTGCAGGCAGCGGTAAACCGCTTTTGGGCATTTGCCTTGGTATGCAGTTGCTTTTTGAAAAAAGCTATGAATACGGCGAGCATACCGGCTTGGGACTTATTAAGGGCTCGGTTAAGCCAATAAAGGATGTAATACCCGCTGAGCTAAAAATTCCACACATTGGTTGGAATCCGTTGGAATTTAAAAAAGAAACACCAATGTTTTCTTATATAAACGACGGTGACTGTGTTTATTTTGTTCATTCGTTTTATGCTGTCGATTGTGATGCTTCGGTGGTTGCCGTGTCGGAATACGGTGCTTTGCTTACTGCGGCGGTACAGAATAAAAACGTTTTCGGTTGCCAGTTCCACCCCGAAAAAAGCGGTAAAGTGGGTCTTAATATATTAAAGGCGTTTGCCGAAATAAAGGAGAACGAAATATGTTAATTTATCCCGCAATAGATATTTTTTCGGGTAAAGCAGTACGTCTTTTTAAGGGCGACTATGCTCAGATGACGGTTTATAGCGAGCATCCTGAAGATGTTGCAAGCGACTTTTTAAAAAGCGGCGCTACCCATATTCACCTTGTCGATTTAGAGGGCGCTAAAACAGGCGAAACACCTAATATTAAGACAGTTATGAAAATTAAAGAAATGACGGGTCTTTTTTGCGAAATCGGCGGTGGTATTCGTTCAATGGAGGTTATAGACCGCTATATTTCGGCAGGTGTTGACCGTGTTATTTTAGGTACTGCCGCGGTTACAAACGAGGGCTTTGTTGAAAAAGCGGTAGAAAAATACGGCGAAAAAATTGCCGTTGGTGTTGATATTAAAAACGGTCTTGTTGCCATAAAGGGCTGGACCGAAACCAGTGATTTAAATGCTTTTGATTTTTGTGAAAAAATGCAAAAAATAGGCGTTAAAACCATTATTTGCACCGATATTTCAAAGGACGGAGCAATGCAGGGCACTAACCACGAGTTATATCGCGAGCTTTCAGGTAAATTTAGCTTAGATATAATTGCATCGGGCGGTGTTTCAAGCATTGATGATATTAAAAGGCTTGCGGATTTAAGGCTTCACGGCGCAATTGTCGGCAAGGCTTATTATACGGGCGCAATTAACCTCCAAGAAGCAATAGAGGTGGCAAAATGATAACTAAAAGAATTATACCCTGTCTTGATGTGCGCGACGGCCGTGTTGTTAAAGGTGTTAATTTTGATTCACTTCGTGATGTTTCTTCCCCGGTAGCGCTTGCAAAATTTTACAGTGAATGCGGCGCGGATGAGCTTGTGTTTTATGATATAACCGCTTCAAGTGATGGCAGAAAGCTTTTTACCGAAATATTACGCGATACCGCAAAGGAAGTGTTTATTCCGTTAACGGTTGGCGGCGGCATAAACACCGTTGCCGATTTTGACCGTGTTTTAAAGTGCGGCGCGGACAAGGTGAGCGTTAATTCGGGCGCGATAAGAAATCCCAACCTTGTAGGTGAGGCGGCAAAGCTTTACGGTGACCAATGCGTTGTTTTATCGGTAGATATCAAGCGCGTTAACGGTGTTTTTCGCGTGTTTGCAAAGGGCGGACGGGAAGACACGGGAATGGAAGCAATTGAATGGATAAAGCGCTGTGTCGGTAACGGTGCAGGCGAGGTTGTTGTTAATTCAATTGATACCGACGGTGTAAAAAAAGGCTTTGACCTAGAGATGCTTGACGCGGTTTGTAACGCGATCAATGTGCCTGTTATCGCCTCGGGCGGAGCAGGTAAAATTGACGATTTTATTACCTTATTTAAAGAACTTCCCAAGGTTGATGCAGGGCTTGCCGCTTCAATTTTCCATTTTGGTGAGGTTAAAATTTCTGATTTGAAGGCAGAAATGGCAAAAAATAACATTCCCACAAGAAACAGTGGTTTTTAAGGAGTATATTATGATTGATATCGGTAGTTTGAAATTTGATAAAGACGGTCTTATTCCCGCTGTGGTTGTTGATTCAATGACCAAAAAGGTTTTGACTGTTGCATATATGAACGAGGAAAGCTTAAAAATTTCTATCGAAAAGGAGCTTACTTGTTTTTACAGCCGTTCGCGTCAGGAGCTATGGCTTAAAGGGGAAACCAGCGGTAATTATCAGCACATTGTTTCAATAACCGCTGACTGTGATAATGACGCCTTGGTGGTTGTGGTAGAGCCCGATGGCCCTGCTTGTCACAAGGGCGAGTTTTCTTGCTTTCATAATCCCGTTTTCCAAAGTGATGAGCTTCACGAGTTTTCTTATGAAGGCCTTTTGGAGCTTATCAGAGGTCGCAAAACCGAAAAGAAGGAAGGCTCTTATACCACTTATCTTTTTGAAAAGGGAATTGATAAAATTCTTAAAAAGGTGGGCGAGGAAAGCACCGAGGTTATTATTGCGGCAAAGGCCGACGATAAAAAGGAAACCGTTTATGAAATTGCCGACCTTGCGTATCATGTAATGGTGCTTATGGTTGAAATGGGAATTTCGCTTGAGGATATCCACAAGGAACTTGCATCCCGCCATGTTATTGACCATAAGGTTAAGCAGGAGAAAATGACCAAATGATGAACAGGGATTTACACACCCATACAATATATTCTGATGGTAAAAATTCCCCCGAGGAAATGGTGCTTTCGGCAATAGAAAAAGGGCTTAAGGTTATCGGAATTTCGGACCATTCCTATACAGGCTTTGACAGCGGGTATTGCATTAAAGCAGAAAAAATTGAGGATTATATTAAGGAAATCCAAAGGCTTAAAATAAAATATCGTGACAAAATTGAGGTTCTGTGCGGCTTGGAGCAGGATTTGTATTCAGACAAACCAAAATATAATTTTGATTATATTATCGGTTCGGTGCATTATATAAAAATTGGGGAAGAATATGTTCCTGTTGATTTTTCCGCGCAAAAGCTAAAGGCTGCGGCCGACAAATATTTTGACGGTAATATTTACCCTTTAATAGAGGAATATTATCGATTGGTGGGTACTGTAGCCGAAAAAACAGGTGCCGATATTATAGGCCATTTTGATTTGATTACAAAGTTTCAGGAAAAAGAGCCCTTGTTTGATGAAAAGAATGAGCGTTATATAAGGGCTTGGCAAGCGGCGGTTGATAAGCTGATTGAGGCTAATATACCATTTGAAATAAATAGCGGTGCCATTTCCCGCGGTTATAGAACTACACCTTATCCTTCAAAGGATATAATGGATTATATAATAAAAAAAGGCGGCCGCTTTATTTATTCAAGCGACAGCCATAATAAAGATTCAATAGCAAATTTTAAAGAATTGTAATATAAAATACCCAAAGAGGCACGTTTTTTATGAAGCGCTCCCTTTGGGTATTTTTTATTTAATAGGGTTTGGGATTATTTGTAAGGTTTAAAATATAATCGGTTGAGGTACCGTAAAGCTTTGCTAAAGCAACAACAAAGCGGGTAGGAATTTCGCGTTTGCCAATTTCATAATTACTGTAAACCCGTTGGTCTATGCCCAAATATGCCGCAACCTGCTTTTGAGGTAAATCATTATCTTCCCGTAAATCTTTAAGTCTTTGATAATACATTTTAATCACCTGTTTAAAAATTTAACCCTTTATGCTTTTACATAAAGGGTTAAAAATTATTCTAAAATATAAATTTCAGCCTTGCGCACACCAAAGTTAATGCATTGGCGCTCGGTATCCATAAATAAGTCAATGCCTGTGGGGTGCTTTTTAATAAATCCGCCTGTGTCGGCTGCAACGGCATAACCGTAAATGTATTTACCGTCAACCGTTTTAATAAACATTTTTGTGCCATAGGGAATAATTTTTGGGTTTACTGCAATGTGACCGGGCTTGGGCCAAACACCTGTGGCAGTTCTGTTGCCTGTGTGGGTGTAAGCGGTGGCGCGAACGGTCATTTTTGACTTGTACTTAATCGGTACACCGTTAGCATCAAGTGCAATTTCGTTTTTAGGAACAATGGTCGAAACCCAATTCTTAGGGTTTGCAGGAATGGGCTTGGTACCCATAAGCTGAACCGCATTAATAGGCTGGCTTAAAACCGTTGTGGAAACAATTTCCTTCAAGGTGGGAACACCGTTTACGGTTTTTTGGGTGTAGTTTACAAGCTGACTGCCCTTAACACCCGGCTTTGTAACCTTTGAAACACCTTTGTTTAAGGCTGATGTATATTCAGTCTTAGTGTCAAAGGGAATGGCTTCGGTATAGGTGCCGCTGGTGTAACCAATATCGGTATAATCAATATATTGGGTTGCGGTAATTTGTGTATCAAGTGCGGGTTCTACAAAGTCGTGTTCATCAACGGTGAAGCCTGCCTGCTTTAAAGCATCGGCAACTGTGCCGCCAAAGAATTCAATTTTTGTTGTTTTGTCGCCCTGTGTAATGTAGACGGGGAAACCGTAGGTAATTTGAACCGAAGTAGTTCCGTAAAAAATATTGGTGTTTAAAATTGCGTATTTGTCGGACTTAAACTTCATTTTAGACATAACCGATGCAACATTTCTGCTAAGCGAGGTTACGACATAGGTTCTTTCACCGTCAAAAACTTCAATCGTGTGGATTGATGTGTGCAGTAAAGTAACTACTGCGATGGTAAGGGCGGTAAGCATGCTTAATGCTCTTAATCGCATATGCTTGTCGGTAATAAGCTGTGACAAGCGGTACTTTATTTTTTCTATCATCCAATAACTCCTTTAATTTGGGCGTGTTAATTTGTATTTTTAAACTGCCCATTTTTTCAAAGCCTATGGTATTATAGCCATTTTCACCACAAATGTCAAAAAATTGAAAGCTGCGAAATTTGGTTAAAATGCGCAAAAAAGGTTACAAAATAAAAGGTTACAAACTTGTAACAATTTAAAAAAACACCCCAAAATACCTTTTTTAAGAAATTATTTTGTGCAAAGTGCCAAAAAATCAACCTTTCGGTTTATATGTTTAGCATAATAAAGGCCAAAATCACAAAAGGTAGTGGTTTTATGGGTAAGTTTTGAATACAGCAACTAAATGTTGTGTTTAAAAAACTTTACAATTTTAGGGCTTTATGGTATATTTATTAGGTAACAACGGCTTTACCGTTAATTATTGTATGCTTACATTATAGGCTTTATGTAATTTTTAAAGGGTGGCGCTTATGCTTTGGTTTTCTAAAAAGAAAAAAATTCGTGATAATCCCGCTTTGCGTGAAATGGATGGCAGGGAAGTAAAGTATGTTACCCGTATGTACCGCGATGGAAGCGGCGAACAAAAAAGCGTTATTGTTGGTAAAGCAGGCCGTATTGTTTTAATTGATGATGAAATCAGGGTGCTTTGCGGTGAAGAGGATGTTTTCCGCTGCGGCATAGAGCATTGTGAATATTTTATTCATATGTCGGGTGACGGCATTACGGTTAAAGGACCCAACACCGTTACGGGTGAAAATGACCATATTATGATTTTTTATAAATATTACAGAAAATAATTTTAAAGGGGAATTTTAAATGAAAAAACTTTTAGCGGTATTTATAGTGTTAGCACTTTTATTTAGTCTTTCTGCTTGCACAAGTAAGGAAATTGAAAATAATAACAGTCAGCCTAATAGTGAAGTTGGGTTTGTAGCACCGGAAAATTATACAACCGTTTTGACAGTTACAATTAATCCCAAATTCAAGCTTTATCTGGATGGTGAGGGTAAGGTTTTGGCGGTTGAGCCTGTAAATGATGATGCAAAGTCCGTTGTTGATGCGGTAAGCTATGAAAATCAAAATTATAAGGCTGTTTTGAAGCTTATTTTTGTTGAGGCACACAACAAGGGCTTTGTTAAAGAAAATGCTAAAATTGAAATTAGCGCTGTTAAAAAAGATGGCACCGATAGTGAGATAGCAAATGATGCTTCATCGGCTATGGCAGAAGCTGCCGATGAGCTTAAGGTAATAATTACGGTTGATATAAAGCAGGTGGTCGAAGAGGATAAGCCCGAGGATAAAAAGCCGAATAAGGATGATACTACAAGCAATCTTCCGAGCAAGCCTACAACAAGCACACCTTCAAAAGATGATGCTGACACGGCTAAAAAGGAGCTTTTAAATATACTTAAGAATTCTGCATATCTTGCGCAATATTTAACCGTATATTATGACAGTGGCTCAGCAATTACACCTAAACAGGTTATGACATATATATTCACGGATATATGCTATCGTGAAGGCTTCGACTGGGGAGAAAAAGTACCTTCAGCAACATTTTATAAATATGCAAGATATGCCTTTGTTATGGATGATAAAATGATTAATCAATTAAAGGCGAGCGAATATTATAATGCTGCTGATGATACATATACTTTATTTGGTGAGTATTATTCTAATTCAGTTCACAATGCGTATGTAAATGCTTATGACGACCTTGGTAACGATGAATATATTTTATATATTAAATATGGCGCATGGGATTCCAACCCCGATACAGCCGGTTTTTATGATATCACCTGTTGGAAAGCCAAGGTCAAGATACGCGAGAAAATTGACAATATGGATTTTTCGCAAATTTTATTCTATTCAATTGAAAAAATCGATAGTATTCCTTCTACCGCAACATCAACAAACATAGATATGGGATTTTAAGTCTTATATTATTTTTAAAACCTCCGCCTTAGTTTTTCTAGGGCGGATTTTTCTATTCTGGATACGTAGCTTCGTGAAATACCAAGCTTTTTGGCAATATCGCGTTGGGTGAGCTCGGGATAGCCGCCAATACCGTAACGGTATTTTATAATTTCCAGCTCGCGCTCGTCTAAAGCACCGTTTATTATAAGCTGCAGCTTTTGAAGCTTTAATTTTGTGTCAATTTCTTCAACAATGTCACCCTTATCGGCAATAACATCAATAAGGGTTAATGCGTTACCCTGACCGTCGGTGTCTATTGGGTCACTTATAAAAACCTCCTGCGAATTCTTTTTTAGGCTTCTGAAAAACATTAAAATTTCATTTTCAATGCATCGTGCTGCATATGTTGCAAGGCGAATGTTTTTATCACTTTTAAAGGTTGAAACAGCCTTAATAAGTCCCACCGTGCCAATTGATATTAAATCATCCTGGTCAGCACCTGTGGCGTAATATTTCTTAACAATGTGTGCTACAAGCCGCAAGTTGTGTTCAATAAGCGTGTTTCGGGCGTCAATGTCACCGTTTTGGCTTTTTTCTAAAAGCTCGGTTTCCTCTTCGGCTGTAAGCGGTCGGGGAAATGCGCCCTTGGTTACAACGTGCAGTGCAAAAAAATATATGCCTGATATTATTTCTAAAATTAAGTTAAACAAAAAATAACCCCCTGAAAGTATATATAAAAATATATGCTTTCAGGGGCTTGTCGTATTATCTGTTAGATTAGTGACATTGTGAAATTAAATTTAATTTCCTTATCATCAAAGCGGAATTCAGGTGCTAACTGCGGACCGCAGGAATTTGAGCCAAGGCCCGAATCCATATAGTCAACTCTTACAAAGGTTTTACCGCTTTTATGAAGCTCATCGGTGTGGGTAGCGGCGTTAAGCTCGTCGGTTGAATAGCTTGAAACGTTACAGTCAAGGTCATCACCCGTAAATTTAAGCTTATCAATGCTAAGCATTCTAACACCGGTGTGGTTGCCGTGCTCTTGCGGCATAATATAGGGAACATATTCGTTATCGGCAGTGGAATTATAAAGGCCGACAGTTGAAGCGTGGTGCATATCGCAGTAGCTTTCAAGCGGACCATAGCCGAAGTAGCTAAAGGGTGCGTTGTCAATAGGCATTGAAAATTCAAGACCAAAGCGTGGCAGCCAAACAACCCTTTCACGAATGTTGCCGTCGAAGCAAAAATCAATTCGGCCGTCGGCATAAACCAAAACGGTGTAGCTGTACTGCATATACGGTGTACGGGAAACACCCGCTAAGGAGCCCTTAACCTTAACACCGCCATCAATTAAATCACATTCGTAAATTTTGTTGAATGCGGTGTCAATATTTTCGCCTTGCCAAATGTTATAATTGCCCCAAAGAGCTTTCATATTTCTTTCATTATCGGTGGGGGCGCGCCAGGTAGTAAAATCCATACGGTCAGCAAGGTATTCCTTACCATCAACAATTATGCTTGTAAAGTTGCCGTAATGCTTTGAGAAGGTGTAGCTGAAGCGCTCACCGCTAAAGATTACATCAAGCCTTTGTTCTTCGGCCTTTGCATATTCCGGAGTTACTTCAGGCTTAATAATTTCAGCCGAAAGCTCGTGCTGGGTAATTGCAACCTCATTACCGTCTTTATAAAGGCGGCAGGTAATAAACGCACCCATTTCACAACTGATTTTGGGAATTTCCACCTTAATTTCCTTGCTTTCGTGGGGTTTAACATCCACAATAAGCTTGTTTTCGGAAATTATTTTACCGTCAGCCTCGATGGTATAAGAAAGCTCACATTCACTAAGGCTTGTAAAGTCATAACGGTTGTAAACCGTAAGTGTATCGTTATTAAATTCAGTATAAAGAGGCTGATAAGCGGCCTTTACTTCGTATGAGCCTGCCTTGTAATCGCGGTTGGCAAATACCATACCGTCACTGCAGAAGTTACCGTCGTGGGTGAGTTCGCCCTCGAAATCACCGCCGTATTTTTGAACGCCGTCAACCACAACCGTGTGGTCGGCCCATTCCCACACGCAACCGCCAATGCATTTGGGGTATTTGTTAAACATTTCGTTATAATACCAAACATCCCCCGGGCCGTTGCCCATAGCGTGTGCATATTCACATAAGAAATACGGCTTTTTAATTTCATCGTTTTCGATATATTTTTCAGTAGCACCCGGTATGCTGTGGTACATAAACGAAAGCAGGTCGGTGTTTTCATACTCACCCTTACGGCTTGCATCCTCAGCGTGAATAAGACGGCCGTCATTAAGGGTGCGTGCCCATTTAATCATTTCAATATGGTTTTGTGCGTGGCCGCTTTCGTTACCTGTTGACCACATAATTACCGAGCATTGATTACGGAACACAAGACAAGCGCGTTGCATACGCTCAATGTGTTCATGCTTCCAATCCTCCCAGCAGGCAGGCCATTCTCCGCTGTTCATATCATAGCTATATGCAACATTGGCGTTACGGCGAATAAAGCCGTGTGTTTCAATGTCGGTTTCCAAAATTACATAAAAGCCCATTTCGTCGCAAAGCTCAACAAAATAAGGGATAGGAGGATAATGCGAAGTTCTTACACAGTTAATGTTAAGCTCCTTCATTTTTTCTAAATCCAAACGAAGCTCGTCATAGGTTTGGCACCAACCGTTATATTTGTGGGTGTCGTGGTGGTTAACACCGTGAAGCTTAACCGACTGACCGTTAATTAAAAGCTCGCATTTATCTGAAATGGCAATACTGCGCATACCAATTTTTCTTTCTATAACCTCGCCGTCCCTTTCAAAACGAACGGTGTAAAGGTAGGGCTTTTCAGCGTTCCATAAAATTGGGTTTTCAACTTTAAATTCAGTCTTTTCACCGTTTGCGGCACCTAAAACCTTGCCATTGGCATCCAAAAGGGTGATAGCGGCGGTTTTATCGGCTGCAGCATTTATAATATTGTCAGCAGTCGATAAATCAACATTTACAATGTGGTCATTTGGACGCTGTAAAATATAGCAGTCACGGAAAATACCGTTAAAACGGAAAAAGTCCTGGTCTTCTAGGTAACTGCCAACGCACCATTTGTAAACAACGGCACGAATGGTGTTTTCACCCTCTTTAACATAGGGGGTAATATCAAATTCGGCCTGCAAATGACTGCCCTGTGTAAAGCCAACATACTGACCGTTAATATAAAGCTGTGCGCAAGAGGACACACCCTCAAAAATAAAGTAGCACTTGCCCCAAAGCTTTGCAATTTCAAATGTTCTTTCGTAAACACCGCAGGGGTTGTCGTTGGGAACATACGGCGGGTCACAGGGGTAAGGGTAGTTAACATTGGTATAGTTTGGGTTTTCATACCCTAAAATTTGCCAGCAAGACGGAACGGAAATTTCATCCCATTCAGTTATATCACCGCAATAGTCAACGTCACGGCTAAAATATTTAAAATTCCATTTGCCGTTTAACAGCATATATTCTGATTTGCCTGTAGGTATATAATAACTTCTTGGCGCTAAACGGTTTTCACTTGTTTTTAAAGGGTTTTCATAAAAACGCAAGGTAATCACTCCCATATGTTATTAAGTCCATTATAAAATAATGAACTATTAAATTCAATATCAATTTCAATTAAAAAAGTATAAAAAAACTGACCTTAAATATTTTTTAAGGTCAGTTTAACTGTTATTACTATAATATTCTTCCGCGTTTAACCGAATTTTTGCCGTATTTTTGCCTTACCTTGTAAAGCGAAGCCTCGACCTGTTCGGCTTTTTTATCGGCTTCGCTTTCGCCAAACATATCAATTTGTTGAGCCGAGCATTCATCCCGAAGGTTAATGGCCCGAAGCCCAACCGACCGTAATGGCTCGGTAAAGTGGTATTGCTCCTTAAAAAGCTCAAACCCGCGTTTTGCAAGGGTAATGGCGCAGTTTGTGCCATCAGGAAAGGTTTTGCTGAATTCCCTCACCGCCAGAGAAGCGGTTCTTATATGCACCTGAACGCCGGCTGCATAAAGCTCGTGCTTGTGAAGGGCTTCGCTTATACTTTCGGCAAAGCCTAAAAATGCTGCCCAAACCTGTTCGTTAGTTTCAAAATCCTTACTTGTTGTGGTGCTTTTACCAATGCTTTTTGGCCTTTGGTAAGCGGTGTAGGGCACAACGGGGGAGTTATCCTCCCCTAAAGCGTAGGCTTTAAGCTGACCGCCGTTTTTGCCAAGCAGGCGGTTTAAGGTTTTATCGTCGCAAAGGGTAACGTCACCAATGGTGGTAACCCCAATGCTTTGAAGCTTTTCATAAGTGCTTTTGCCAACAAACAAAAGCTCGTTAACCTTAAGCGGCCACACCTTTTGTTTAAAGTTTTCCCTTGAAATTACGGTAACGGCATCGGGCTTTTTCATATCCGACCCTAACTTTGCGAACACTTTATTAAAGCTTACTCCAACCGAAATGGTAAGCCCCAATTCACGCTTAATATCACGGCGTATTTTGTGGGCAATTTCCTCGCCGCTGCCAAAAAGCACCGTGCTTCCCGTAACATCAAGCCAGCATTCATCAATGCCGAAGGGTTCAACCATATCGGTATAACGGCTGTAAATTTCACGCGCCTTCAGGGAATATTCTTCATATTCCTTATAAAGCGGGGGTAGGGTTACAAGGTCCTTGCATTTGCGCTTGGCTTCAATAATTGTTTCGGCTGTTTTAACACCGAAGCCCTTCGCAATTTCGTTTTTGGCAAGCACAATGCCGTGGCGGTTTTCACTATCGCCGCAAACGGCAACGGGAAGGTCCTTTAAGGTGGGGTTAAAAAGCAACGAAACCGAAGCAAAAAAGTTATTTAAATCACAATGAAGAATAATTCGGTCGGTCATTTTTACTCCTCCTTTTTGAACATCTGTTCACATTATACCTTTGATTTTTATAAATGTAAAGGGTTTAAAGCTTAAATTTTTCCAACGCTTTAATATGCAGTCTTTCGGTGTGGCGTCGACTGTAATTTATTATGTAGGAAATTTCCATAAGGCTTTTACCGCAGGTGTATTTTAAGAATAATATTTCCCTTAAAACATCATCATCTACTGCCGAAATTTTCGCCTCAATTTCTCGTCTAATACCTTCACTTTTCTTAATAGCTTGAATATATTTCTTTCGATTTTCGGGGTTTAGCTTTATCATACAGTTTAGTCGGTTAATTTTCTTTTGCTGCAGAAGGTACTGGCTTAAATAATCTTTTTTGCTCATTTTTCACCTTTAAGTCGCGGCTTTATCAGTGCAACATACTGACCGTAGCTATAATTTGTTTGGTGGCTTTTGTTATAACTTTCAACTTCTCTTATAAGTATAATAAGCGGGCTTTCGGTTAATTGCTTTGTTTTTTTGTATTCTGCAAGCCGAAGCTTTTGAGCGGTTATTTTACATTCTGTACTGCAAAAGCCTGCAGTGCCGTTTTTTATACGTGCACCACAGCAACGGCAATATTTAATTTCAACTTCCTTAAAATTGTTTGAATTGCAAAACGGGCATAAATAAAATACCTCAAACGGTGGGGTTGAAAGTCCGTGCGTTTCAAGTACTTTGGTTGGTTTTACAAATTCATTTTCGCAATTGTTGCAATAATACATAAATTTCTCCTTTTTGCTTGACATTTACGAAATAAGGAATTATAATAAAACAAAATTACGGAATTTCGTACACAATTGTGATTATAATTCGTAATTCAGTAAAAGTCAAGTAAAAATTACGGAATTTAGTAAAAATGGTGATAAAATGGTTTTTGTTTACGATTTAATAGAAGAGCTTTGCCAAAAAAAGAAAATTACGGTTACGGCACTTTGCAGGGAATGTAAAATTCCACGTTCATCCTTAACGGATTATAAAAAGGGTAGAATTAAAAGTCTTTCGGCTGATACCCTTTGCAAAATAGCCGATTATTTTGACGTAAGTGTTGGGTATCTTTGCGGGGAAGATAATGTCACTTTAAGTGATGAGGCTGTTAAGGCGGCGCTTTTTGGTGAGGATTTTAAGGTTAGTGATGATATGTGGCGCGAGCTTTGTCATTATGCTGAATTTTTAAAACAAAAATATAATAAGTAAAATTATGCTTTGAAAATCAAAAACTCCCTGCTTTGAGGCACCCTCCATAAGGAAGGTGCCTCAGTTATATTCGCCTTGCGGCGAGTGTTATTGCTACGCAGTTATATTATGCTACGCATAGTGATATTGTCCTTCGGACAGTTAAACGGCGAATATAATATCACTGAAACCGCAAGGTTTCAATATCACTTTTGCTGCAAGGCAAAAATATCACTGCAAACGATAGTTTGCAATATCACTTTACCTACCGAGAAAGATATTCTTTATTTTCGGCAAGTATTTACAATTCTCAAAGTATGTAACCCACTATGACACTTTCAAAAACAGAAAGTGTCATTTTTTTATATAGAAAAACGGAGACTACTTCTTTACGAAGTGTCTCCGTTCTGCAAGGAGTTTTTTTGATTATAACGAATATTTATTTGCATAACTATTAAATTCATCCATAAACTTATCGTTCGCGGTGGATTTAATAGCATTAAGATATTTATGTGCATCAAGCTTATCGCCATGAAGCTGCATGGTATAAACAGCGATGTTTGAGCAATGGTCGGACACACGCTCAAAGTTTGTGAGCAAATCGGTAAAAATGAAACCAAGCTCAATTGTGCAGTCGTTTGCCTGAAGTCTTTCAATGTGCAGCGCTTTCAGGTTATCGTTAAGGCCGTCAATTACCTGTTCAAGCGGTTCTACGTGAGAAGCCTTGGCGGCATCGTCATTTTGGAAGGAGGTAACGGTTAAGTCGACAATTTCGTTAATTGCACCTGATACTACCGTAAGCTCTTTTTGTGCATTGTCTGAAAAACGAATGCCCTTTGTGTGCATTTCCTCCGCAAGCTTGCAAATATTCAGCGCATGGTCGCTTATACGCTCGTAATCGCCAATTGAATGAAGCATTCTTGCTACTGCGTGTGAATCGCCTTGAGAAAGGTTATTACTGCTTATTCTTACCAAGTATGTACCAAGCCTGTCCTCATATTTGTCGGTAAGGGCTTCAAGCTCAATAAGGTGCTGCGCAGTGGCTTCATCGTATTTTTTAAACAACCGGATTGATGTAGCAATAGATTCTTTCGCATATTCTGCCATTTCATTAGCAAGACGGTGACATTCCGAAATGGCAAGGGGAGAGTTATTAAATATACGCTCGTCCAAAAATACGGTATGGGTTTCTTCCTGCTTTTCAGGAACAACCCATATACATAATTTAACAAGTAGTTTTTTAATGGGTGCTAAAAGAATAGTGTTTATTGTGTTGAACAGGGTGTGAATTATAGCAACGCCAACCATTGCAATTTCGGCCCCTAAAATGTTCAGCCCAAAGGCTCGCAAAATATACATAATAATCATACATAAGAGGGAGCCAAACACATTTACCGAAAAGTGCATTACAACAACACGCTTTGCGTTTTTGTTTGTACCAATGGCCGAAATCAGCGCAGTAACACAAGTACCAATATTTGCGCCAAGCACAAGCGGTATAGCCATTTCCCAGGTTATGCCGCCCGTAAGGGCAAGAGCCTGAACAATACCGATTGTTGCGGCCGATGACTGAATAACACCCGTAAACACGGTAGAAACCAAAAGTGCAATAATCGGGCTTTTAAGTGCTAATAAAAAGGTGTCAAAGCCTTCGAGTGTGCGGACAGAAGCCATTGAATCGCTCATAAGGTCCATACCGCAAATTAAAATTGAAAAGCCGATAAAAATGTTTCCAAGCTGTTTTTTCTTATCATGTTTTGAAAACATTTGCATCACTATGCCCACACCTGCAAGCAGGGGGGCAAAGGTAGAGGGGTTTAAAAGTGTTATAAAGAAATTACCTTCAAGCCCCGCAAGGCTTAAAAGCCAAGCGGTAAGGGTTGTGCCAACGTTTGAGCCCATTATCATACCGAAGGTGTTTGTAAAATCCATAATACCCGAGTTTACAAGGCCGACAAGCATAACGGTCATAGCGGAGGATGACTGAATGGCAATTGTAATGCCTGCGCCTAAAAAGAAGCCCAAAAGGTCGTTTGAGGTAACCTTTTTCATTGTTCTTTCAAGGCCGCCGCCTGCCATTGTTTCAAGCCCGCCGGACATTACATTCATACCAAAAAGGAAGAACACAAGCCCGCCAATTAGCATAACAATCATATTAAAGATAGTTTCCATAAAGTTTCACCTTTAAAATTCAACAGCTTTTTCAATATAAGCCTTAAGGTCGGTAATAGGAATACGCTTTTGCTCCATTGTGTCACGGTCGCGAACAGTAACACAGCCGTCCTCTAATGAATCAAAGTCGTAGGTGATGCATATCGGTGTTCCGATTTCATCCTCGCGGCGATAACGCTTGCCGATAGAGCCTGCATCATCAAAATCAATATTAAAGTATTTTGAAAGCTCGGTGTAAACTTCACCTGCTTTGTCAGAAAGCTTTTTAGAAAGGGGAAGAACAGCTGCCTTAAAGGGAGCAAGGGCGGGGTGTAAGCGAAGAACTACACGTGTGTCGCCCTTTTCATCGGTTTCCTCATCGTAAGCGTTGCAGAAGAAAGCCAAAAGCACACGGTCAGCACCCAAGGACGGTTCGATAACATAAGGAATGTACTTTTCGTTGGTTTCGGGGTCGAAATATTCCATACTTTCACCCGAATGATTGGCGTGCTGGGTAAGGTCGTAATCGGTACGGTCAGCAACACCCCATAATTCACCCCAACCGAACGGGAACATAAATTCAAAGTCGGTAGTGGCTTTTGAATAGAAGCAAAGCTCATCCTTATCGTGATCCCTAAGGCGAAGGCTGTCCTTATCCATACCAAGATTTAACAACCAGTCACGGCAGTAGCCGCGCCAGAATTCAAACCATTCAAGGTCGGTACCGGGCTTGCAGAAAAACTCAAGCTCCATTTGTTCAAATTCGCGAGTACGGAAAATGAAGTTACCGGGGGTAATTTCATTACGGAAGGATTTACCGATTTGCGCAACACCGAAGGGAACCTTCTTGCGTGTTGTACGGGCAATGTTCTTAAAGTTTACGAAAATACCCTGTGCGGTTTCGGGGCGAAGGTAAAGGGTAGAGGTGCTGTCCTCAGTAACGCCCTGGAAGGTTTTAAACATAAGATTAAATTTGCGAATATCGGTAAAATCGTGCGAGCCACAGTCAGGGCAGCCAATTTTATGCTCCTTAATATATTCGCTCATTTCACTGTCGCTCATAGCGGCGGGATTATCAGAAAGGCCGTTTTGTGCAACATAATCTTCAATAAGCTTATCAGCACGGTGACGGGTTTTGCAGTTTTTACAATCCATAAGCGGATCGGAAAAGCCGCCAAGGTGACCTGATGCAACCCAGGTTTCAGGATTCATAATAATTGCGCTGTCAAGACCAACATTGTAGGGACATTCCTGAACGAACTTCTTCCACCAGGCCTTTTTAATGTTGTTTTTAAGCTCTACACCCAAGGGGCCGTAGTCCCACGAGTTTGCCAAACCGCCGTAAATTTCACTGCCGGGGTATATAAAGCCGCGACCCTTGGCTAAGGTAACGACCGTTTCCATATTTTTCTTTGAATTTTCCATTTTTTTATCCTCCGATAAAGCCAAATTTCTACAAATACTATATTATCTAAAAATCTATGAAAAGTCAATACTTGACATATTTAATTATATAGTTTATACTTTATGAATAGAAGATTTTTAGAAGGTGCAATTATGAGCGAAAATTTTATTACTTATAAAGAAAAACCTTTAGTAAGGTGCAAAAATGAAATTTATTACGGCGATATGGCCGAAGCCTTTGTGGTTAAATTTACAATTTTGGGTGAGGATGCAAACGGTGAACCCAATAAAATTAAGGTTCAGCTTTTAAAAAGCGATACCGCTTTAAGCGATAAGGACCGTATTGTCAAGGAAACTACAAAACCCACAATGTTTGAAGCGCTTGATTTTGGATTCGTTTGGCTTGATAGTGCATTAAAATCTTAATAAAAGGAATTAAGCCCGACCGGATAGGTCGGGCTTAAATTATTTTTCGGCAGTTTTTTTATTTTGGTCAACACCCTCGGTGCTGTCCTTCATAAACAAAATTTTAAAGGTTAAAATAAGAAGCTTAAAATCAAGCCAAATGGAGTAGCTTTCAATGTAAATTAAGTCCATTTTAAGCTTGTCCGCAGGGGTGGTATTATATTTGCCGTAAAGCTGCGCATAGCCTGTAAGACCCGCCTTGGTTTTTAAGCGATATGCAAATTCAGGCAAGGTTTCGTAATATTGCTCGGCAATTTCGGGTCGTTCGGGGCGGGGGCCCACAAGTGACATATCACCCTTTAAAACATTTATAAGCTGGGGCAATTCATCAAGTCGGCAGGCGCGAATAATTTTACCGACAGGGGTTATGCGACTGTCCGATTTAGAGGCCAACACCGCGCCGCTTTTTTGTTCGGCGTTTTCAATCATACTTCTAAACTTGTAAACATAAAAATGCTTGCCGTTAAGCGTTAAGCGCTCCTGTTTATATAAAACGCTTCCGCCATCGTAAAGCTTTATGGCAAGGGCGGTTACAATCATAAAGGGTGAGGCAACTATAAGTAATATTCCCGAAACAACAATATCGAGCGCGCGCTTTAAAAAGCGCTGTTCAGGGCTGAGGCCAAGGTTTTTGCCCATAATAACTACCGTGTCACCAATTTGTATTTGGTGGCTTTTGCTTATCAAAATATCAGTAACCGACGGCAAAAGATAAATGCGCTTTTGCTTTGAATAGCAGTATGAATAAAGCTTGTTTTCAAGGTTTTTATCAATATCGCAAATAAGCACGCCTTCGTACTTGTCAATAAGCTGTTTTATTTTTTCAAGGCTTTCGGTGTTGGCGTTAACACCGCGCATAATTTTAAAGCGCTGGTGTATAAGGTTCATTCTTGTAATAAGCCTGAAGCCTGCCTGGTCATCACCAAAGATTGCCAAAAGCTCTTTCGGGGGGTAAAGCTTGAAATAAACGGTATTTGCGCAAACTGAACCTATAAAGCCAATGCCGATTTCGAAACACATGCTTAGTAAAAGCTGTGCGGGGTTTAGCATTTCGCGGGCTATAAGGCTTAGCTCCAAATACATCATAAAATTGGTTATTACAATTGAAAGCGAAAGGCTGTAAATAATTTCACTAAGGCGGTAAATGCCAATTTTAAAGGCACTGAAGAGCGCGCCGAACAGTATAAGCAAAAATACGAATGAAAAAATAACCAAATAGTTACCGTTTTTGCTGAAAAGTGAATTGGTGTAGTGAGTAATCCAAGCTTCGATAAATATAAATGTTATTGCGCAAAGCATAAGGGCTTTAATGGCAAGCATTACCGATTTTCGAATTTTAATAAAAGTTTTAATCATAATAGCACCTTTAAAAGCGGTTATTTTTTGTTGCCTAATTTTTCAAAAATGTTGTATTTATTAAATGCCAAATAAAAGGGAATACCAAAGACAAAGCAAACGATAAACTGACTTATGCCAATTTGCGCTGCCGAAATTAAAAATGCCCAAATGAAAGATGTGTCGGGCATAAAGAAAACGGCAATTTCAAAGCCAATAACCACCGCATTTATTACAACAGGTGGCAGCAGCGCCAAAAAGGGAATGCCCTTCACCTTAAGGTTTCGCAAATAATATGTTAAAAAAGCGGCCGCAAGGGTTGCTAAAGTGCCGAAAACCATATCAATTGCGTTAAACGACCCTATATTTGAAATAAAGCAGCCTACGGTAAGCCCCGGAATTGCCGCGGGGGTAAAAACGGGAAAAATTGTGAGCACTTCCGAAAGGCGAAGCTGAATTGGACCGAAGGCTAAGCCAAAAACCCCGCTTAAAAATGTAAGGGAAGCGTAGGCCGCGGCAATTAAGGCCGAGGTTATTATATAGTTTAAATTGTTGCGTTTTGACATTTTTTCACCTTATCGCGTTATATTGTTTCTATTATATACCCTTTTTACAAATTTTTCAATAAATAATATTATTTGGTAAATTTTAAGGCTATAATTGATTATAATTATTTTTTGTGTTATAATTTTTAATAATATTAAAATCGGCGGGTGATTTTTTGAATATACTACACATGAAATATGCCTTAGAGGTTGCAAAGGCGGGGTCACTTAGTAAGGCCGGCGAAAAGCTGCTTATAGCGGTGCCGAATATAAGCCGTTCTATTAAGGAATTGGAGGCCGACCTTGGAATTACCATATTTGAACGCACCCAAAAGGGAATGGAGCTTACCCCCGAGGGTGAGGAGTTTATGAACTATGCCAAGATTATTTTGGCGCAAATAAATCAGGTCGAACGTTTTTATAGGGACGGTGCCCCCAAAAAACAGCGGTTTTCCATTTCGGTGCCGCGCGCCTGCTATATTTCAAACGCTTTTGCCGAATTTTCAAAATGTCTAACCGGCGATTCGGCCGAAATATTTTATAAGGAAACCAATTCTCAGCGTACAATTCATAACCTTGAAAATCACGAATACCGTTTGGGTATAATCCGTTATGCCGAAAATTACGATAAGTATTTTAAGGCACTTTTAGAGGAAAAAAGCCTGGTTTTTGAAAACGTGACCGATTTTACCTATTCCATTGTTATGAGCCGTCAAAGCCCGCTTGCAAAAAAGGAAAAAATTTCCTTTAACGATTTAACTGATTATATTGAAATTGCTCATGCTGACCCGTATGTGCCGTCAATGCCACAGTCAAAGGTTGTTAAGGAGGAATTGCCCGACAATATAGGAAGACGTATTTTTATTTTTGAGCGTGCAAGCCAATTTGAGCTTTTAAATAAAAATGAAAACACTTTTATGTGGGTGTCACCCGTACCGCAGGATTTACTTGACCGTTACGATTTGGTACAAAAGAAGTGCATTGATAATAAAAAGGTATATAAGGATATTTTAATTTATAAAAACGGCTATAAATTAAGTGAGCTTGACAAAAAATTTATTGAATGCCTTACTGCTTCGAAAAATAAATATTTGTAAAAGTGACAGTGGGGGGTTATCAAAATTGATAACCCCCTGAAACATTTTAAGAATTCTCAAAACGGGATATGATTGTTAAAATAATGACAAAGATAAATTTTATTTGGAGGACTAAAATGGAAACGCAAAATTATTTGTTGGTTGACAGTGTAGAAAAGCTTGAACAAGCAATTGCCCGCACAAGAGAAGCTCAAAGAAAGTTTGCCACCTTTTCGCAGGAGCAGGTAGATAAAATTTTCTTAGCAGCCGCATCTGCCGCAAACAAAGCACGAATTCCTCTCGCCAAAATGGCAGTAGAGGAAACGGGCATGGGCGTTGTTGAGGATAAGGTTATTAAAAATAACTATGCTTCAGAATATATTTACAACGCTTATAAGGACACTAAAACCTGCGGTGTTATTGAAGAGGATAAGGCCTTCGGTATAAAGAAAATTGCTGAGCCTATCGGTGTTATTGCGGCAGTTATTCCTACTACTAACCCCACATCTACCGCAATTTTCAAATGTCTTATTGCATTAAAAACCCGAAACGCCATTATTATTTCTCCACACCCGCGTGCCAAAAACAGCACCATTGCTGCTGCAAAATTAGTGCTTGAGGCTGCGGTTAAGGCGGGCGCGCCTGAAGGAATTATTGATTGGATAGATGTGCCGAGTCTTGAAATGACAAATACCGTTATGAAGGAAGCCGATATTATTTTGGCTACGGGCGGTCCCGGTATGGTTAAGGCGGCTTATTCCAGCGGTAAGCCCGCATTGGGCGTAGGCGCAGGTAACACCCCTGCAATTATTGACGACAGCGCCGATATTTTATTGGCTGTTAACTCTATAATTCATTCAAAAACCTTTGATAACGGTATGATTTGTGCTTCCGAACAGTCGGTGATTGTTATGGAAAGCATTTATGAGGCTGTAAAGGCTGAATTTGCAACACGCGGTTGCTATTTCTTAAACGAAGAAGAAACCGAAAAGGTTAGAAAAACGATTATTATAAACGGCGCGCTTAATGCTAAAATTGTTGGTCAAAAGGCTGCTAAAATTGCTGAGCTTTCGGGTGTAAGTGTTCCTGAAAGCACAAAAATCCTTATTGGTGAGGTTGAAAGCGTAGAGCTCAGCGAAGAGTTTGCACACGAAAAGTTAAGTCCTGTGCTTGCAATGTATAAAGCAACCAGCTTTGAGGATGCGCTTTTAAAGGCTGAACAGCTTGTGGCTGACGGCGGCTACGGTCATACATCTTCAATTTATCTTAATGAGGTTACTGAGGGTGAAAAGCTGAGTGAATTTGCGGCCCGAATGAAGACCTGCCGTATTTTAGTTAATACACCCTCATCACACGGTGGTATAGGTGACCTTTATAACTTTAAGCTTGCACCGTCACTCACACTCGGTTGCGGTTCTTGGGGCGGTAACTCGGTGTCTGATAACGTGGGTGTTAAGCATTTATTAAACATTAAAACTGTTGCTGAAAGAAGGGAAAATATGCTTTGGTTCCGCGCACCTGAAAAGGTTTATATTAAAAAAGGCTGCTTGCCCGTTGCACTGGACGAATTAAGAACTGTTCGCGGCGCAAAGCGTGCATTTATCGTAACCGATACCTTCCTTTATGAAAACGGTTATACTAAGCCTATTACCGACAAGCTTGATGAAATGGGTATTGCGCACACCACCTTTTTTGATGTTCAGCCTGACCCGACCCTTAAAAATGCGCGTGACGGTGCTAAGCAAATGGCAGCCTTCAAGCCTGATACCATTATTGCTTTGGGTGGTGGCTCGGCAATGGATGCGGCTAAGATTATGTGGGTGCTTTACGAGCATCCCGAAGCCGACTTTATGGATATGGCAATGCGCTTTATTGACATTCGCAAGCGTGTATACACCTTCCCAAAAATGGGTGAAAAGGCTTACTTTATTGCTGTGCCTACATCTGCAGGTACAGGTTCTGAGGTTACACCCTTTGCGGTTATCACTGATGAAAACACAGGTGTTAAGTATCCTTTGGCTGACTATGAATTGCTACCTAATATGGCAATTATTGATACTGATTTTCATATGTCTGCACCTAAAGGTCTTACCGCGGCTTCAGGTATTGACGCTGTAACCCACGCCGTTGAAGCCTATGCCGCAATGCTTGCTACCGATTATACCGACGGTCTTGCTTTGCAGGCCCTTAAAAATATTTTTAAATATTTACCCCGTGCTTATGAAAACGGACAGACCGATATTGAAGCGCGTGAAAAGATGGCAAATGCCGCAACAATGGCAGGTATGGCATTTGCAAACGCATTCCTTGGTGTATGTCATTCAATGGCGCACAAGCTTGGTGCTTTCCATCATCTACCTCACGGTGTTGCCAATGCTTTAATGATTGAAGAGGTTATCCGCTTTAATGCTTCTGAAACACCCGTTAAAATGGGTACCTTCTCACAATATGACCATCCTCATACTCTTGCTCGTTATGCTGAAATTGCCGATCATCTTGGCCTTGGCGGCAATACAAATGAAGAAAAGCTTGAAAATCTTATTAAAGCAATTAACGAGCTTAAGGCAAAGGTTGGCATAAAGGAAACCATCAAGGATTACGGCATTGATGAAAAAGACTTCCTTGACCGACTTGATGAAATGGTCGAGCAGGCATTTGACGACCAGTGCACAGGCGCTAATCCCCGTTATCCCTTAATGAGTGAAATCAAGCAGATGTATCTTAACGCATATTACGGCGAACACAAGGATATTTAAGGAGTGAATTTTATGGAAATTATTGCTAAAAGAATTGGTAAAATCGTTTATCGCGACGGTGACAAATGTATTAAGGTGTTTGACGAAAATTATTCCAAAGCGGGAATTTTAAACGAAGCGCTTAATCAAGCGCGAATTGAAGAAACCGCACTTAATATTCCTAAAATTCTTGAAATAACAAAAGTGGACGGAAAATGGGCCATAGTTGAAGAGTTTATTGAGGGCAAGTCGATTGCTGAGCTTATGGCAGAGGACAGTGATAATTTTGATAAGTATCTTGAACAGTTTGTAGATGTTCAAATGCTTATTCATTCGCAAAAATCAACCTTGCTTACAAAGCTTAAGGACAAAATGAACCGTAAAATAGATGAAACAAATTTGGATGCAACCACAAGATATGAGCTTCACACACGCCTTGCGGGTATGCCCAAGCATAATAAGGTTTGCCACGGTGATTTTGATCCGTCAAATGTAATTATTGCTGATAACGGCAAAATTTATATAATTGACTGGGCACACGCAACCCAAGGCAATGCTTCGGCCGACGTTGCAAGAACTTATCTTCTTTTCTGCCTTAACGGCAAGGAAGACGTTGCTAAAAAATATATGGAAATTTTCTGTAAAAAAAGCGACACCGCCCGTCAGTATATTCAGAAATGGCTTCCTATTGTCGCCGCTTCACAGTCAGTAAAGGGTAAGCCCGAGGAACGTGAATTTTTGCTTTCATGGGTTGATGTTGTAGATTATGAATAAAATTAAAAGCCACCCAAACGGGTGGCTTTTTCTTATCCTTTATATTTGGTTTTATATCCGTGATTTTCTTTTGGACGCAAATCATTCGGAAACATTGTATCGCTGTAAATATCGGCTTGAAGCTTTTTAACAAGGTTGAAAACCTCGGCGTAGTTTTTTATGCTTGAAATGTTAATCGCAACCGGACGACCTTTTTCGTCGGTTTGCGAAGTGGTAGCAATAACGTCACCCACATTGAACATTTGGTCGAAAACGCCGCGGTGCAAATCAATGTGCGAAAGCTCGGCAAAGGGCTTGGTGTTGATGGTGCGGTTAAAAACACCGCCCGACACGTAAATTGCGCGGTCGGTAACGACGTAATTTGTATTTCTGTAACGTATAATTGAAAATAGTGCACCGCCAAGATAAATCCAAACCGGCATAAGATGAACCGACATGAAGAGTATCATAAACAATGCCATGCTGTTATTTTGGCCGCTGAGAGCCCCACTGATAAATGTGAGGTCAAAAATTGCCCAAATAACAGCAAAAGGCAACATGGGGTTAAAAATACTTTCTAAAATATAGCATTTTTTATCCGGTTTACCCTCATAAAATATTTCTTCATTTTCACCGATTAAAAGCTTTAAATCCTTCATTAAGTCACCGTAATTTCTATAATTGGTTTTTTAATATTATATCATATATCCAACATTAAATCAATTATGCGTTATAATATTCAAAAAAACATTTAATATTTAGCGCGGCTATGTTATAATAAGGTTAAAGTTAAGCGCCTAAATGGCACTATAAACCGACCGAACGATTTATATAATGGACCGAATACCTTAAAAATATTGAAACGAAAATCGGTTGGGAGTATACTGCTTTTTGAAATCATCAAGGGAGGTAAATTATGAAAGATATAATTAAAATCCAAAACCTTTGCAAAAGCTTCGGTGATGTTAAGGCGGTGCAAGACCTTAGCTTTCGTGTTAAAGAAGGCGAATTGTTTGCTTTTTTAGGCGTGAACGGCGCGGGAAAATCCACAACCATCAACATAATGTGCGGTCAGCTTTTAAAGGACAGCGGAAGTGTTGAAATTGACGGTAAAAGCCTTGATGATGATCTCGAAAAAATCAAGGGCACATTCGGCGTTGTTTTTCAAAATTCGGTTTTGGATTCGGCGCTTAGCGTTTATGATAATTTGGAATGTCGCGCGGCGCTTTACGGTATAACCGGCAGGGCGTTTAAGGAAAGACTTTCCGAGCTTGCTAAGCTGTTGGAATTTGAAGATTTGCTTAAAAGAACGGTTGGAAAATTATCGGGCGGTCAGCGCAGAAGAATTGATATTGCCCGCGCACTAATCAATAAACCGCAAATTTTAATTCTTGACGAACCTACAACAGGGCTTGACCCTCAGACCAGAAAAAATCTTTGGGACGTTATATCACAGCTTCGAAAAAATGAAAATATGACGGTATTTCTCACAACTCACTATATGGAAGAAGCAGCCGAGGCTGATTATGTTGTTATTATCGATAGCGGTAAAATTTCGGCCGAGGGAACACCGCTTGAGCTTAAAAACACCTATACCGGTGATTTTATTACGCTTTACGGAGCTGATGAAGCTATAGTTAAATCACTCGGTGTGGAATACGATATAATTCGTGATGCCTATCGCTTATTTGTGCCTAATACCGCGAAAGCAACCGAGCTTATTGTAAAATACCCCGAAATTTTCTTGGATTATGAAATAACTAAAGGTAAAATGGATGACGTTTTTTTAAGTGTTACGGGTAAAAAGCTGGAAGGAGGCGGTTTAAAATGAATACAGTTTTAATTTTAATAAAGCGAAATATAAAGCTGTTTTTTAAGGATAAGGGAATGTTTTTTACTTCCCTTATAACACCTGCAATTTTGCTCGTTTTATATATAACCTTCCTTGGTAACGTTTATCGCGATTCATTTGAAATGAATATGCCTCAGGGTGTTAAATTGTCTCAAGAGCTTATGAATGGGCTTGTGGGCGGTCAGCTAATTTCATCATTGCTGGCGGTTTCATGTATAACCGTGGCGTTTTGCTCTAATTTTTTAATGGTTCAGGACAGAGCAAACAAAACTATAAAGGACCTTCGTATTTCACCCGTAAAAGCATCGGTGTTATCCTTAAGCTATTATGTTGCAACACTGGCTTCCACCTTAATTATTTGCTTCGCGTCAACCGCGCTTTGTCTAGTTTATATGGCGGTCATTGGCTGGTATATGTCGTTAGGGGATGTTTTGTTTTTACTGCTTGATGTAATTTTGCTTGTGTTTTTCGGAACGGCGTTGTCTTCAGTGATTAACTTCTTTCTTTCATCTCAAGGTCAAATATCTGCTGTTGGTACAATAATCAGTGCGGGTTACGGTTTTATATGCGGCGCATATATGCCTATTTCTTCATTTGGTTCGGGGCTTCAAAAGGTAATAGCCTTTCTTCCGGGTACATACGGCACGTCACTTGTCAGAACACATGCAATGCAAGGCGCTTTGGCCGAAATGGAAAGGCAGGGAATACCGTCAGCGGTCGTTAACTCGCTAAAAGATGCGGTCGACTGTAACGTATATTTCTTTGGTGATAAGGTTAGTGTTCCGACAATGTATTTGATACTTGGCGGCTCGATTGTCGTTTTGGTAGCAGCATATGTTATTATGAATTCGATGAGGAAGAGAATATAGATTAGTAAATAAAATACCGCCTGTTCCAAAAGGAATAGGCGGTATTCTAAATTTTGTGTGCATTTTTATGTGAAGCTGTGTACAAAAAACTGTTTTGGCAAAATATGAAGTGAAATTTGATGTATTTTTGATTTGTGTTATTTGCGTTTGAATTTACTTAAATTAATCTGTGATTATCTTATATATTTCTTCTTTCTTTTTTATATAAACAACTTTTTCTTTATGAGGTTCTAAAATTCTGATTATTTCCTTCATATTGGTGTTTTGAAAGGTATTAGTCCATTTCAAAAGTTCGCAAACGGAATTTAATGTCTCTTTTTTACCTTTTTCAAGACCTACTTTTCTTTTTATAAATCTCTTAATAATGCGATACCTATATAACCTTTTTGGCATATCCAACACATAAATTACATCAGCATCTTCAAAACTTTTCTGTACCCAAGCATAATAAACACCCTCTATAATCCAATTTGGTTGCTGTAATATATCATTCAGCATACGGTTGCGTTTTTCTATGGGCATTTTGACTCCGTATGAATTTTGGCTATTATCCCATTGAATATCATCTAAATCAAAACTTGGTATATTATATCTTTCAGATAGTCTTTTTGCTAAATATGTTTTACCCGAACCACTGCAACCGATTATTCGGATTTTCATTTGTTATTCTCCTTTGCGGTGTTAATGGAGGCGATTAAAATGCGGCGAATTGTACCGCATTGATTATATAAATCTTTTGCAATTTCCCTATTTATTAACTCAGACTTTACAAATAATTCAAGCCAATATTCTGTTTCGTAGCACTCTTTAAGGGATATTTGAAGTTTGGCAACAAAATCGGTTATACCGTGGGCATAATTCGCTTCGTGAATGTTTGCACCAATGCTTGTTGCAGAGCGTTCTAATTGATTAACAAGAGAATAATGTCCCTTTATATTTTCACAAAGTTTTATAACCTTGATGGAAAAGTCCATTGATAAATCCACAAGTTTATTTTCTTTCAAGAATATCACCTCTGCAAACATTATAACATATTCAATGAAATATTGCTACGCAATATGAAATAATCCTTGCGGATTATGAAATATTTTTGTTTACACAAAAATGTGAAATAAAATTCGCCGCCTAATATTTGCGAAGCAAATATTTCATACGCGCAGCGTATTTCATAGCGAAGCTATTTTACTCGCCGCAAGGCGAATTTCATTGAAAAAGACCTTGTCTTTCGACAAGGTCTTTTTCTGGAGCGGGTGATGGGAATCGAACCCACACAACCAGCTTGGAAGGCTGGGATTCTAGCCGTTGAACTACACCCGCATTTGTGCAAAAGATAGAATACCACAAAACGCCCGAATAGTCAAGCGTTTTGCGGTATTTTTTTAAAAATTTTAAAGCATGTCAATAAGGGTTTTAAGTGCGGGCTCAAATTTAGCACCGTACCAATGGTTTTCCTCATCTGCTGTTATTCTTATACATTCAACCGTGTAAATGGCGGCAATCTTAGCGGCTTCAAAGGCCGATTTGCCACGAAGCAGGGCACCCGTAAAGGCTGAAGCGTAAATATCACCTGTGCCGTGACAGCTGTTGGGTAAAAAGTCGTGCTCGTAATAGTTATATTCACCGTTTTCAAATACAACAATACCTGTTTTGCCCTGACGGTATGAAACGCCGGTAAGCACAACGCCCTTACAGCCCAAGGCTAAAAGCTTTTCAATTAAGGTGTCGATATAGGCACGATCATATTCGGTTTTATATTCGGTGTCGGTTAAAAAGCAGGCTTCGGTAATGTTGGGTACAACATAGTCAGCCACAGCGCAAAGACCCTTCATAGCCTCTACATATTCTTGATTAAATAAGGGGTAAAGCTTACCGTTGTCCGCCATTGCGGGATCTACAATAGCCTTTGCTTCCTTTTTATTAAGGGTTTTAATAATATTTATAACATAATCAATTTGCTTTGTGCTTCCAAGATAACCTGTATAAACACCGTCAAATTTAATGTTTTCCTTTTCCCAATGGTCACGGATAGAGGGCATATCATCGGTCAAATCACGAAAGGTAAAACCGCTGAAGCCTGCAGTATGGGTTGAAAGAATGGCTGAAGGTAAAATGCAGGTTTCAACACCGCAGGCCGAAATAATCGGTAAAGCAACTGTTAACGAGCATTGTCCCACACAGGAAATGTCTTGAATTGTTAAAATTTTGGGGTATGCCATAATAAATCGCCTCTTTAAATTATTGTCCGCAATTTTTATTGATAAAGTATAGCACAAATGCTTTTATATTTCAATGTTTTTTTATTGATTTGCATTTATATTATTGCTGTGTTAAAATATTTTTAAGAGGTGGTATTTTTGAAACGAATTTTAGCGCTGCTTTCAGCAGTTTTGATGCTTGCTATAATATGTGGCTGTAATGTGAGAGATTACCCCTATAAAGCCAAATATAAGAAGCTTGGAGTACCTCTTGCGGATTATTACACTACAGGCGGTATTCACCGTTCGGTTTGGGATATTGAAGCCTATAACGGTAAGATTTATATCTCTAGCGGTGACTATGATAAAAACAAGGGACCTGTAACGGTTAAATATTATGATACCGATAAAAAAGAATGGGTAAACGACGGCAGCTTACCCGATGAACAAATAGAACGCTTTTATGTTTTTGAGGATAAGCTGTATGCTGCAGGCTGTGACCCCAAGGACAGCTGGCAACTGGGTAATTTCTACTTGACTGACGGTAGTGGCTGGAAAACCGAAAGGGTTTTACCGGGTGGAATACATAATTTTGATTTAATCCTTTTTGACGGCAAAATGTTTGCAGGCATGGGGGTCAATGCGGGGGAATTTCCTGTGGCGATATCAAGTGATGGTAAAAGCTTTTCGCAGGTGCCGTTTATGAAGGATGGCGTCGCCCTTAGCCACACAGCAGGGTCAATTGTAAGGGTGTATGATTTCTTTACACTTAACGGTGAATTGTATGCATATTTGTTCACCCGTGAAGGAATGACCCGCGGTTATGATATTTACCGTTACAACGGGGAATGCTTTGTTTACCACAGCGACCTTATTTCACAGCTTGAAATTAAACGAAATGCTTATACCCACATAAACCAAAAGGTCGAATTTAACGGAATGCAATTTATTGCAAGAGGGCATTTATATTGCACTTCTGATATGAAAACGGCAGAGTTACTTGAAATTAAGCCGAATATGGAAATAGTGGATTTGCGTGTAATTGACGGTACACTTTATGTTTTATGCAACGAAAAGCTAAATAATAAGAATAAAGAGGAATTTCGAATTTCGGTTTGGTATACAAATTCCGGCAAAAAGGGAAGCTTTAAGGAAATGTTTTTCTTTGATTATGAAAACCGTGCTTTAAGCTTTACCTATGATGAAGGAATTTTTTATTTTGGTATGGGCTATGGCATAACAGCGACATCCGATTATGAAACAAACGGTATGGTTTTATCGGTTAAAAATAAGTTGGAATAAAATATCACTAAAACCGAAAGGTTTTAATATCACTTTTGATTTATCAAAAATATTACTGTGAGACCTGTCTCACAATATCACTATTAAAATATTTTTTGAGACAGTAAAACGGATGTGCAGAAAGTCTACACATCCGTTTAATATTTGTCTAATACCGTAGCAAGCAGGGAAAATGTACGGCACATTTCCCAATCTTTAGGAGAACCTAAAACCCTTTTCTAAACAAATATCATCTATTTGATAAATTGGAATTTGAACAAGAGCAGCGCACCATCAATGGCACGCTGCTCCGTTTGTTCGTTTAGTCAAAAAGTTGTCCTGGGAGTTTTAATTTTTCTTTGTAGGGAAATGCTGTGTCAAATTCTG
>SVPF01000017.1 GCA_015066005.1 Oscillospiraceae bacterium | reverse complement strand
CACGGCCTTCAGCTTCATGGCCGCCGTTATCCTTAAGGGTTTGACGAAGTGCATCATTTATTGAGAACTTAAGCTCTGCAGAGCCTTCAGCAAGGTTAACCTTATAGCTGTTGTTCATAAATGCATTGTTAGCATCAGCAGTTGTACCGATTTCCTTTTCATCTTCAGCTTCAATTGCTGCTTCAAATGCATCATAAGCGGTCTTGTCTTCACCTGTAATAAGGGTTGTAACGTCTACCTCGCCATTAGTTTTGCTATTGAATTCAGCCGCATTGTCGGTATAAGCCGCACCAACTGCACCGTTCCAGGAAATTTCAAGGTTAAACTTAACATTGCCAAGTCTTGCCTTGTTAAAGCCGCTAATTATAATTTCAACACCAACGTCTTCCTTAGCAACTGAAATATTTTCGGCCTTATAGGTCTTACCCGCAACCTCATAGTTAAGAGTAAATTCAGCGCCGTTGGTAGCAAGCATATCACGGATTAAAGCTTCACTAAATTTGCCTTCAATGGTTAATGCTGCAGCCTTTGCATTGTAAGAATATTCATAAGTAATGGGGTCTGCAGTAATACGTTCAATAACTACATTTTCTTCAACTACTGCACCGCAAGCTTCATCTGCGCAAACAACGTTCTTTAAGCCTATAGTGAAGTATGTTGCAGGAGTAGTAACAACATCCTTTGTGGTTGTGTGTTGGCAAGCAGGGGCTTCGGGAGCAGTTAATGTGGGATAACCGTTTTCGGTTGTGTACCAAACTTCATCCCAAGCAAAGCCCTGCATATTTGTTTTAGCGGCAGCACCTTTCATTTGGTCGGCTGTTAGCTTTGTAACACCTGTAATTGAACCGTCATAAGCTTCGTTACAGGTATATACATTTGTAAAGGTTGTGATAGACTTAAAGGCATCGCTGTTCCAATATATTGTTGGAGACACTTCAGCACAATGGCTGTCTCTAATGATAATTGTATTACCATAATTATTACCTGCAGTTCTGCCCAAAAATGCACCAGCATTTGCACCTGAGGCTGCGGTAATGCTTACGTCAACATTTTCACAATAACAATTCTCAATTGTAAATGACTGTGAATATGTATATCCAACAAAAGCTGCTGCGCCTTCTTTAGCAACAATTTCAAAATTCTTTACCGAACATCCTTCAATTATTATGGGTCTAGAGCTACTCGAGCCAATTGCTGAGCCAATAAATGCACCCTTAGAATATGCATTCCAAGCAGTTTTCTTGAAATCACCGTTTTCAAGGTGTAAATCATGAATTTCAGCACCCTGTGTTGCAATAGGAATTAAACCGGTTGCGCCTGCAACCTTATTAGTGTATAAGCCAGTGATTTTGTGTCCATCACCATAAATTATACCACTAAAACCTGTTTTATAATTGCTATTACTTATAGAAGAGGTTTTACCGATATCATACCATTGCTTACCGTTAAGGTTAATGTCCTTAATAATTCTAAAATATGTATGGCTGGTAGGCTTAGTTCCAACATCAGTGTTGCTATATTCAGAAACCATTTTATAAAGCTGACCGCCATTTTCAATTTTAAAAGGATTTTCTTCGGAACCGTCACCACCCGCAAAACTTGTGGCAGCTGTACCGTCCCATGCATCGATTGTTTCGCCCGCGCTTGCAGTAAAGCCAACCGAGCAAAGTGTTACCATCATAACAATGGTAATTAATAAGGAAATGCTTGAAATAAGAGTAGATTTTGTTTTAAACATATCTAACTTCAATTCCTTTCAAAAAAAGTATAATTACCAATAATTATTTAAGCTTTTTGTTAAGCTTATCAATATCGGCCTTAATTTCGTTTTGATATTTTGAAATTTCGGTTACAACCTGTGAGGGATCAGAATGAGCGGGGGTTTGAATGTAATCGCCAACTGCAGATTCCTTACCGGTAACACCTGTTACACCTGAGCCATAGCAGAAGTAGAAGTTCTTCTTAGCAGATGAAGTAGAGGTAAGCTTGAAGAAGAAGTTTTCAGCTTCCTTTGAAATGAAAGCAGAGGTTGTATCGTAATTGTTAACGTCGAGGTAGTTGCGTAAGAAAATACCTGCGGCTACGGGGTTTTTAGCGCCGCGGCAGATACCCCAACCACGAACAAGACCTGTAGGAGTATAAGACTTGCCGTCCCAAGAAGGAAGATAAGTAAAGCCAATGTCGCTTGCCTTCATGCTTCTTAAGTAGCCAGTCTTTTTAAGACCGAAGGAGTGAAGAATTGCCATACCAACCTTGCCTGAAGGGAATTCGTTAAGTGAGTTATAAATAGAGGTGGTACCAAGCCAGCCCTCTTTAATACCGTTAGAAGCCCAACGCATAATGTCCTGTGTAACCTTATTTGTTGTGCCGTTATAGAACTTACCGTCCTTATAACCGATAACGCTTGCGCCTGCAGAGTGAATTAAGCCCTCAAGGTGAACAACACCGCCTGTATAGTCGGGGCCTAAAGAAGCAACCTGCTGCATGCACTTTTTCATTGTGTCAAAGTTCCACTTGCCTGCCTTGTAATATTCTTCAGGAGTGGTCCAACCGTTGTCACGGAAAATCTTCTTATTAAAGAATACCATATCCTCATCCTTCCAGATGTTACCAACGGTATCAACAAGATAGGTCTTGCCGCCAACTGTTGCAAGGTCCATAAGGGGCTTATCCCAAATAGCTTCCTTTAAGTTAAGCTTTGCAGCATCGATAGGCTGAAGAGCGTCGATACAATAAGGGAAGGTATAGGTTGAGAAGTAAACGTCAGGTGCTTTACCCGAAGCAATACGACCTAAAACGGTGTTAGTGTATTCGGGTTCGGTCATTAAGTCAACCTTAACGGTAATGCCGTACTTCTTTTCAAAAGCCTTTACAACGGGGCCGTCTTCATACAATGCGGGGTTACGCCATGTAGCGTAAACAACTGTTGTGCCCTTATATTTTGAAGGGTCAACACCGTCGTTAATAACGGCTTCAGCCTTTAACGAGGGTTTTTTGTTGCCTGAGGTTGTGTTGTCGCCATCGCCGTTGCTGCCTTCAGATTCGTCTTCGTACTTGTAGATAATCTCAACATCGGAAGAATTATCAGCATCACCACAGCCGGCAACTGTAAACATCATAAACAACACAAGCATTAAACACATTGTTTTTAAAAAGATGCTTTTCATGTTTTTTCTCCTTATAATATATTAGTTATAAATTAATCAGCCAGCCAAATTCCGCCAACGCCATCTTTTTGATATACTCTTATGTAATCAACAAAGAACTCAGCAGGAAGGGTTGAATAATCACTTGGAATATTCTTGGGGATAAGGTGGTTATTGATACGAATAAACATCGGGTTTAAGAAGTCCGACATATCGTTAAGGCCGTCAAGCTGTACACTTGTGGTCCAGTTATATGTATAGAACACTTCGCCGTTAACGTAAATTGTCATTTTTTCGGGTGTCCATTCGTAACCGATTGTTTGATAAATAAATGAATTTGCAGGGTCTAAGTTCATTGGGTGCTTAACAGGAGTTTCAACAGCACCTAATGAAGAATGCTTATCTACAATTCCCGTTGCGGTTTGCTCTTCATAGAACCACTTATGTAGGTTGGGCTGAAGTGAGGTGTATTCGATAATATCAGCCTCGGCCGAGAAGTTCGACGGGATAATATCACCGTTAGTAAACATATCGCTTACAACCGCGCCTGTTTTACATGCACCTGACATCCAAAGAGCAGGCCATGCACCGTCACGCAAGGGAATGCGTGCGCGCATTTCCAAATAACCGTATTGGAAGTTCATTTTGCCCTTACTGTCAACTGTGTAAGGAGCAATTGCTTGAATTTGGTCGTTATCGGGGTCGAAGAAGCGTTGAGCGCTAAGCTTCAAAAGACCGTCCTGTACCTTAATGGCCTTGGGGTCGCGTGAAAGCTTGAAGGAGCCTTCGGCACTCATAGCTGAGGTTAAATCCCACTTTTTATCATCAAGAAGGTTACCGTCAAATTCGTCGCCCCAAACATAATTGTAATTACCGTCTTCACGCTTGATTTGTGAGGCAAATTTATACTCACCTGTAAGGGTGTTAACCTTACCGTCGGTATACTTCAAGGAAGTAAACCAGTTAACTGCCTTTACTGCACCGTTAAAGTTGCCGCTTTCAAAAATAAGCTTTTTGCCTGATACTGTAACCGCATATTTGTTTTCTGCAAGGGTAGATTTCTTTCTGTTAGTGTCACCCAACAAAATTTCGTTATCCTTTTTAGCGGAGGTGTCAGCAGCAATGCCAACCTTTACACCGTTAGCCGCAAAATACTTAACAAGCTTTTCAGCCGCCTGTTTAAGCTGTGTGTTACCGTTAGGATAAATTACGGTATAGTCGCTTGTTACTTTGAAGTTGGCCACCTTAACCTTAAATTCGGGCTCAACCTCACCGCTGATTGCATCTGTCTTTTCTGCAAGCTCACGGTCGGAGATGTAAGCGTCTTCATCACCGCTTTGTGTGTTGTCATCAGTTTCGCCCTGATTAGGTCTTGGAATAATTACAACCTGCTGTTGCTTTTCGGGGGACTTTTTAGCGCAACCCCCGATTAAAAAGCAAAGCGCCAAAACCAACACTATGCTAACTATCTTTTTTACACTACGCATGTTATCATTCCTTTCGATTGATTTTACAAATAATACGATTGTGCAGCAACATCAATGAGTACAAATTCCGTAAAATTGGCCATTAAACACTTTGTTTTGGGCCAATCATACACAATTCACAAAAAAAGCATATAATATTGCACAAATATTATACATTATTGCGCACAAATGTTTAATACGAAATATAATTCAAAAAGTTAGAAAAACAATTTATATTTTAAAAAGAGAATTACATATAAAACCTAGGAAATTGTAATACTGACTTAATACTGTAAACTTTGTTTTATAAGTTTTTTTAAAAAGCCAAATTCACATTTATAATTAAATTTTGCTATTTTTGCCTGTTTTGTTAATTTTTTACACCAAGACCACGTTTAATGGCGATTTTCTCGCCCCTTACAGCCTTTTTGCGTTCAGACTCTCTCAAGTTCGATTCTAAAAATAAAATAACTTTGCACCCTTGCTTTAAAAGGGTGCAAAGTTATTTTAGGTGAGCATTTAAAATAAATTATAAAAGCAGTCCTATTTCAAAGGGAGACAAGGGGACGGTTCTCTTGTCTCCTATGCACATATTTTCAAGACATAGAAACGACAACTGTATTTCCCAGAAATGCACTTATAAATACTTTCAGATAAATCTCTCAAACAAACTCTCTTTATCTGTATATTCAAAATAACGCATTTTAGATAATGGATTTTTAGGATAAATTTGATAATATGAATACTTGAGAAAATGCTCATTAATTATTTCAAACGAGTATTGTTCCTCAATCAAAATCGGACTCTTACGAATATATTGTTTGTTCTGCATAAAGGTTACATAATTAACAATAATTGCTTGATCTGTATATTCATATTTTTCCTTAGTCATTTGTATAACTTTGTTTTTAAAAGAATCGCAGATAAAATAAGAATATTCTTTTATACGTCCATCTTCGTAATATTCACACTTTGATACAGATTGTATATCCTTTTTTCCACAAAAAGCAATACCCAATTCAAAAAGCTCTTCCATTTGTATAAATTCTGTGATTTTGCCCTGTTTCACCAATATTAGCAGCCCATTTTTATCAAAGCTATACGTATAATCACGTTTTTTGCAAGTAGAATATTTCCCTCTCGATACATTGCTTATAATATCAATGATTCTACTTGGGCAAAAATATCCACGGTGAATATATAGTCCTCCCAAACTATATTTTTGAGTTTCAATTTTCTCTAGGGTTTCGTTCATCAATTCTTCATATCTAAACTTATTTTCAGAAATGATTTTTGATATTTGTTTACATTCGCACAAATAATCATCAAATTTCATCTATATTCTCCTTAAAAAGGTGCCCCTGCATTACTTGTCGCTTTATTCAATATTTGGAATGCCAATGTTTATTCCAGGGGTAAATTTTCCATCACCCCAGTATGCATATTCCGGATACGCGTCATCCACTTTTTTAATAATATACAACGATTGAATTCCTATATCGTTCGAATCGACAGTATTGATTACAATATCTCGAATTGCGAATCGATATTCATATGCAGTTGTTTTTACGTCATATGTCGACTCCATTACTTGAATGATTTCATCGTTTTCTTTAGAGGTTTCTACATAACATGCGCCCCAGTCATCATATGATTTAACTTCCCCAATAAAATATTTAAACAACTCATTTATTGTCTTATCAAAGCCTTCTGTACTTTTGATACTGTTTGCAGAAAACATAGAATATAAACTATCGCCATTTTGTGATTGTAGCACCTCTAAAATTTCTTCAAATTTTTTGTTGGCCACTTTTTGTTCACTACTCTTTTGCAAATCAAACTCTCCTTCTGAAAAAGAACAAGAACACAATAGAACACTCATAATTATACAAAAAACAAAACAATATTTTTTCACACTATCACCTCATCAAAATGGGAGACAAGAGAACCGTCCCCTTGTCTCCCTCTCTGTCTCCCTTGTCTTTTAAGTTAGTTTGTACTTTTTAAATTTTCATCTAATATAAAATACTTACAAGGATATATGCAAGTTATATTTTGATAAAGTTGTAAAGAAATTAGAAAAAATTCATCACCAGGAATTGCTGTGCTTTCAATACCATAGGCACTCATATAATGTTCCTTGCTCCACTTATAAAACTTTCCGCCGCTTAAAAGTCGCCAACGCCTAGAAGAGTGGAAATTCAAAAAGCTAACTTCTTTTGTTGCATGACCGCGAAAAGTACTATAAGGTTCATAAATAGTTTCTCTGGAAACATGACATAACCGCTCCACAGAAATACAAATATCCTTGCGTGTCATAGTTTCACATATAGCTTTTTTCTGCAAAATATACTTTTTGCAAGCAATTAAGTATTGTATAATATGGTATAATGGAATTAAAAGCAATAAAACACCAATCCAAATATTAGTAAAAACAATGAAGAAAACAAGCCCTAAAAGTACAGCAAGCAATGTCATAGGTAGAATAAAAGCAAATCTCCATCTTGTTATATTTTCAAAGTTCAAAACATTAACAAGATTCAAATCTACTTTAATATTATCTAATGTTATCATATCTTTTTTGGCATACTCACATCACCACATTCGTATTATAACATGGAACAAAAGAAAACACAAGCGTATGCCCCATATATTATCAACACAGAGAACCGTCCCCTGTGTTACTTCTGTCGGCTGTAATTCAACGATTACCTCTGTAAATCAACGATTACGGTTATGATTTAACGATTGCCTGTATTTTAACGATTTGAAATGATATACTTGCTACGCAAGCATGATATAATATCCGTTCCTTCATACGCGAAGCGTATATCATCTGCGAAGCAGACATCATAGCGTCAGCTATACCATCCGTGGCCGAAGGGAACGGATATCATTGAAAAAAGCACTTGCTGTCGCAAGTGCTTTTTTCTTGGTGGATGTGAGGAGAATCGACGTCTGTTACGCTTCGCTTACATACTCGGGGCTCGTCGACCCAAGACTCCGTCTTCGGCACCCGACTTCACCGCTCTGAACTAAAAAACTTGCCACCGGCAACTTTTTTTGCGTTCAGACTCTCTCGAGTTCGATTCTCCAAAATTTAAAAAATCGAACACACCACAAAAGTGGTGTGCCCGATTTTGGTGGATGTGAGGAGAATCGAACTCCTGTCCAAAAACCTATTCATACCGGCATCTCCGAGCGCAGACATATCTTTACATTCCCTTTTACAGCCGTCGAATGTCGGACTGCTGTAATCAGTATCTCCTACTGCGTGACATCAGGTGGAGAAACCCAATGTTCACGTTCACCGCTAAAATGACACCCTACCCCGACCGCGGTAGTTCGGGTTCGGATGAGCCGCCTAATTAGGCAGCTAAAGCAACTTTATTGTTGTTAGTTAATTTTTTATGCAAATTTTATAGTGGTTTTGCCCCACTGCTCGCTTCCGATACTGCAAAGTCCCTGTCGAAACCTTTACACACCCAGATATTAACTCAAAATTGAAATTTTGAGTTTAAAGAATAAAGAACAAATAAGAAATAATAAATAAAAAATATTTATATTTGTCGCATAGCGACACCGATTTTATTCTTTCTTCTTTATTATTTATTATTTCCAAAACTGCGTTAGCGGTTTTGTTCCTTTAAAGCGCGGTCGATTGCGCGGTTAGCGTCACGCTTGGCGGCACTCTCGCGCTTGTCGTGAAGCTTTTTACCCTTACAAAGACCCAACTGCACCTTTACAAGTGAGCCCTTAAAATAAAGAGAAAGCGGTACTAAGGCCATACCGTCCTGCTTAACTGTACCCAAAAGTCGCATAATTTCACGCTTGTGCATAAGCAGCTTCCTATCCCTTGCGGGCGGCTTATTAAAGCGATTGCCATGGTCATAAGGGCTTATGTGCATTTGCTTAATAATCATTTCGCCGTTATCAATGCTGCACCAAGCGTCCTTAAGGTTTACCCCACCCTGTCTGATGGACTTAATTTCCGTACCTGAAAGAGCAATTCCGCATTCAAAGCTTTCAACCACAAAATATTCGTGAAACGCTTTTTTGTTAGTTGTTATTGTTTTTGTTTCCATAATATAAAACTGCCCCTCCTTTACAAAAAATATACCATAAGACAGTTAAAAATTTTGTCGCTTTTAGGGAAGAAAAACGCCTTTACCGGCAAGTAAAGGCGTTAGTTCTCAAGTGTTATAACCTTTATGTAAATAAAGATTAGTCAGCAACGATAGCATCAACAGGGCAACCAGCCTGGCAAGCGCCACAGTCCATGCAAGCGTCAGCATCGATTACATACTTGTCTGCACCTTCAGAGATAGCATCAACAGGGCAGCCTGCCTGGCAAGCACCGCAGCTAATGCAAGCGTCAGTAATTTTATAAGCCATCAAAAACACCTCCGTAGCTTTTACTGTATTACATTGTAACAATAAATATTACAAAAATCAAGTAAAATAATGCTTTTAGCAAAAATTTTCCGCTTAATCGTCGTTTTTATCATTTTTAGGGCGTTTTTTGCCCGATGATACAACCTTAACGTTATCCCTGTGGGTTTTAAAGGGAATAGAATCGGTTTCAAGCGGTTTAACGTAAAGGTTACCTGTAATTAAATTAACATCGGTAACAATGCCTGTGCCGTTTTCAGTCTTAACAGTTGCACCCACATGTGGAGTAAAGGAATTAAGATATTCGTAAGCGTCCTGCTCGTATTTAAGGCAGCACATAAGCCTGCCGCAGCTACCCGAAATTTTAGTTGGGTTAAGGGATAAGCCCTGTTCCTTAGCCATTTTTATTGAAACGGGCTGAAAATCGCTTAAAAACTGCTTACAGCAATAGGGCTGACCGCAAATACCAATACCGCCAAGCATTTTAGCCTCATCACGAACACCGATTTGGCGAAGCTCAATTCGGGTGTGGAAGCGGCCTGCAAGGTCCTTTACAAGCTCACGGAAGTCAACACGGCCGTCAGATGTAAAGAAGAACACAACCTTACTGCCATCAAAGGAATATTCCACCTCAACAAGCTTCATATCAAGCCCGTGTACTTCAACAAGCTCCTCACAAGCCTTAAAGGCTTCCGCCTCCTTTTTCTTGTTATCCTCTACCCTTTTTAAGTCCTTTTCATTTGCAAAGCGAAGCATTTTTTTAAGAGGAGATACAATTTTATCCTCATCAACCTGAAAATTTGCTTCACTAACCAAACCAAATTCATTACCGTTTTGGGTTTCAACAATAACCTTGTCTCCAACCTTTACGGTTTTGCCGTCTGGTGAAAAGTAATATGAACGACCGTTTTCTTTAAATTTTACGGATATAACCTCAGTCATTTGTTCCTCCAAAAAATTTGAATTGCCGAGCAGACTAAATTGCTGAAAAACAGGTTTAAATTTATGTTAAAAAGCAGCTGCTGCTCGTAGCTTGAAATTTCGTTATAAAAGGCCATAAGCGGCTTTGCAAAATGGCTTTTTGGGTCAGCTTTAATTCTTTTGGCAACGGCATTTTTTAGCGCCTTTAAAAAGGCATCGCTGTCAACACGCTTTTTAGCAAAAGCGTTTGTAGCAAGCAGCATATTATATTGGTCGTCGTCAAAAAGATATTTTAAAAATTCCTCAGCGGCGGTTTCAGCCTTAGTGCCTGCCTTACCGCTTAAAATGCGCTTGGCTCTACCGATATTATTTTGTGCAGAATCCAACGCTGAAATAATATCTTCCCTGCTGTATTTGCGGTTTTCACTTAAAAGCGCAACAGCCTTTTCACGCTCGGGCACGGTTAAATTAAGCACAACACAGCGTGAAATTACCGTATCCAAAAAAGCGGCATTGTTTTCAGCAATAAGCAAAAACATTACAGCCTCGGGCGGTTCTTCAAGCACCTTTAAAAGCGCATTTTGTGAAGACTGATTCATAGTATCGGCCTTGTCAATAATAAAAACCCTTTTTTGCGCCTTGTGCGGTCTTATAAAGGCTTCCTGCCTAAGCGTGCGCACCTGATCAACCGCAATATTTTTCTTGTTATCCTCGGGCGCAACTGTCGTAATATCGGGGTGGTTGTTTGACAGCGCCGCACGGCAATTTTCACATTCACCGCAAGGGGCATCTGTCTTACCGCAAACAATGGATTGCGCCAAAAAATCAGCCAAGGTGTGCTTACCCACACCGCTGTCCCCCACGATTAAAATTGCGTGAGGTATGCGTTGTTCTTTAATAAAATTATTAACGGTAAGCGCGGTTTTTTCGTTTCCAATAAGCGGAAAAATCATACCACGAAGCCAACCTTCTTCATTGCTTTTGTATAGGTCTTGCGGGCAACGTATTCAGCCTTGTGTGCACCCTCAACATAAAGGGCCTCCAAAGCCTTTTTATCCTTAATAATTTCATCATAAGAGGTTTTAATCGGGGCCAATGCATCAGCCACAGTTTCACCAACAGCTAGCTTAAAGTCACCGTAGCCCTTGCCTTCAAATTCCTTTTCAATATCGGCAACGGACTTTCCTGTAACAGCCGAATAAATAGTAATAAGGTTTGAAATGCCGGGCTGTTCCTCGCAATAATGCACCTGTGCAAGACTGTCGGTAACGGCACGCTTGAATTTGCGGATAACCGTGTCCCTATCGTCCAAAATTGCAACCCAGGCATTCGGGTTTTCGTCCGATTTAGACATCTTCTTAAAGGGGTCCTGAAGTGACATTACACGGGCGCCTGTTTTGGGAATATACGCATCAGGCACGGTGAAAACGTCGCCGTAAAGATTGTTAAAACGAATTGCAATATCACGCGCAATTTCAAGGTGCTGCTTTTGGTCAGCGCCAACGGGAACTAAATCGGGCTTATAAAGCAAAATATCAGCCGCCATAAGCACGGGGTATGAGAAAAGGCCCACGTTTACATTGTTAGCGTGCTTTGCCGATTTGTCCTTAAACTGAGTCATACGTGACATTTCACCGAATTGAGTATTACAGGAAAGAAGCCACGAAAGCTGTGCGTGCTGAGGCACGTGCGACTGAATAAATACAGTGTTCTTTTCGGGGTCAATACCGAGCGCCAATAAAAGCGCATAGGTAGAGTAAATCTGCTGACGCAATTTTGCGGGGTCCTGACGGACAGTAATAGCGTGTAAATCCGCTACCGCAAAGGTGCAGTCAAATTCCTGTTGCATATTAACCCAATTTTTAAGCGCGCCAAGGTAGTTACCGAGAGTTAGCATACCGCTTGGCTGAATACAGCTTAGCACACGCTTTTTCTGGATATTTTCAATGTTTTCACACATAATAATTCCGCCTTTAAAAACTTATTCATAATATTATATCACACCAAATATAAATTTACAAGTTTTAAGTTTATTCCTTTTGTTATTGAATAATGGAAAGACTAATGTTATAATGGATATATATTACTTAAAAGGAACTTTTTTTAATGAACTTTTCAAAGCTTAAAGCAACAACACTTACACCCCAAAAGGAAAAACGGCTTTCAACCTTTTTAATTGCGCTTTTAATAGGCGCTTGTCTTTTTGTGCCTTACATCATTTTGAGCGAGGGTTATTTCACCTTCTACGGTGACTTTAATGCCCAACAAATACCCTTTTATATGCACTGTCACGAGGCTGTGAGAAACGGCGAATTTTTTTGGGATTTCGGAACAGACCTTGGCGCAAACTTTATAGGGTCTTATAGCTTTTACCTTTTGGGAAGTCCGTTCTTTTGGCTGACGGTACCCTTCCCAACCTTTGTAGTGCCTTATCTTATAGGTCCGCTTTTAATAATAAAATTTGCGCTTTGTGCCTTAACGGGTTATCTTTACATCCGCCGTTTTACCCGCACACCCCGCGCCGCGCAAATAGGCGCTTTGCTTTATGCTTTTTCGGGCTTTTCGGTTTATAATATTTTCTTTAACCATTTTCACGAAGCCTTTATTGTTTTTCCGCTTTTGCTTTTATCGGTCGAGCTTTTCTTAACCGAAAACAAACGCTTTTTCTTTGCTTTAATGGTTTGCCTGTGCGCCATTACCAACTATTTCTTCTTTTTCGGAATGGTTGTTTTTGTAATAATTTACTTCTTTGTAAGGCTGTTTTCAAAAGCAATTTCGGTTACACCCGGCCGCTTTATCGCCTTCGTTTTTGAAGCAGTTTTAGGTCTTTTATTATCAGCGGCAATTTTACTGCCCGCAATAAGTGCAATTTTAGCAAATTCGCGCTTGTCGGATACACTTATAGGCTGGAACGCCTTAATGTACGGCAAGGAGCAAATTTACGGCAATATTTTGCAATGCTTTTTCTTCCCGCCCGACATTCCCGCACGCCCTGTGTTCTTCCCCGGGGCCGAGGTTAAATGGTCGTCCCTCGGCGGCTGGCTGCCTCTTTTCAGTATGACGGGCGTGTTTGTATGGTTCTTTACAAGAAAGAAAAATTGGCTTAAAAGAATGATTGGCATTTGCATTTTTATGGCGCTTGTACCCATTTTAAACAGCGCATTTTATGCCTTTAATTCTTCTTACTATGCGCGCTGGTTTTATATGCCCATTCTTTTAATGTGCCTTGCAACCGCAATTTGTGTTGAGGATGCCAAAACCGACTGGAACGACGGCTATAAATGGACACTTGGCATTACTATTGCAATATCCCTTGTAATCGGTCTTTTTCCGCAAAAGGATGGCGACGGCAAGTTAAGTCTTGGTCTTTTTACAAACAACCAAACCACCGATTATATGGTGCGCTATTGGGTTGCCTGCGCAATTGCAATTATAAGCCTTGTAATTTTAGGCATTCTTTTACGCTTTATAAGGCGCAACCCCAAAGCCTTTTATCGTGCAGCGATTGCCCTTATTGCAGTAATTTCCATAATATACGGCAATGTGTTTATTGCAACGGGCAGGCTTCATTCCCATAAGGTTAAGGAAATGATGATAGATTCCTTAATTGAAGGTGAGGTTACCCTGGAGGGCGAAAAGGACACCTTTAGAATTGATGTTTTTGACGGCGTTGACAACACGGGAATGTACCTTGGTTACAATTCAATTAACTGCTTCCATTCGGTTGTACCTGCATCTATTATGGATTTTTATAAATACATCGGTGTTGAGCGCAGCGTCGGCAGCCGACCTGACACCAACTACACTGCCCTTCGTTCGCTGTTATCGGTTAAGTATTTATTGAATCCAAAGAATCAAACCTCGTTTGTGAATGAGGAAAGCGGCGAAGCCGAAATGTACGGCTTTAGCTACCTTAAAACTGACGGCAACTATTATGTTTACGAAAACGAAAACTTTGTGCCCTACGGTTTTTCGTATGATTATTATATTTCTTACGATTATTTGGAAAACTATTACGATGCACAGCGCGTTAATATGATGCTTAAGGGTGTTTTGCTTAGTGATGAGCAAATTAAAAAATACTGCCACCTGATGCGCAACCTTGAGGATGTTGAATATGATTATTTAACAAACGAAATGACCGTAACCCTTGGCCTTACCGATGAGGATTTAACCTATGACTGCGAACAGCTAAAGGCTACTGCCGCAACCAGCTTTAAAACTGATAAAAACGGCTTTACCGCAAAGGTTAACCGCGAAAAAGAAAGCCTTGTGTTCTTCTCTATCCCCTATGACAAGGGTTGGAGTGCCACTGTAAACGGTAAGGAAGCCATAATTGAAAAGGTTAATGTTGGCTTTATGGCGGTGGTTGTACCCGAAGGGGAAAGCGTTATTCGTTTTGATTACGAAACCCCGGGTCTTATAACGGGCCTTGGCGTTACTATTGGTGCAGCTCTAATAATGCTTATTTACCTAGTTATTTGGCTGTTTATAAGCCGTAAAAATGCCCTTGTACCTGAATATCCCGAAGGGGATGAAATGCTTGACGTTTGGCTTCAATACGAGCTTGAGGAAAAAATTGCTAAAGCCTCTACCCCGCCAAAGCAAAGCATTTTAGATGATATTCCCGGCACACAAATGCCCGATTTGGAGGAAACCTTTGAAGGCGGCTTTACGATAAATTTTGATTTTGATAATAAGGAAGAATAAAGCTATAACCCCCGTTCTGACAGAACGGGGGTTTATTTTAGCTGTGGCTATTAAATTTTTAGTTAACCTTTGTTTTTGAATAAACCTTCATACCAACTCCGTGGTCGTGCACTAAAATATCCTTCGGCATTTTGGAAAACCTTAGGGTAACATACATATCACCTGCGGCGCCCGAAATGTTCATTATTTGGATAAAATACACCACCCAAAACCATTCACGCGGCATAAAGCAGTTAATAACCGCAATAACAACACCCCACACAACAACAGGTGCCAAAGCAATTGTTATATAGCTTTTCTTGTCATAATAATCATCACTGCCCGCAAAGGCGTAAAGCCCCGTAAAGCCATATTTAACCTTTTTAGTTCCGCAAAGCTTCATTGTAATGCCGTGTACCAATTCGTGCAAAACCATATAAACAACCGTTGAACCAAAAAGCACACCAAAGCGAATAAAATACTGCACAAAACCTTTTTCAAAGCTAAAAAGCTCGCTTATAGGTATGTAAAAGCACATCGGAACAATCATTAAAACCGAAATAATTAAAGCAAGTCCGTTTACAAGCAGCGACTTTTTCTTGTCCTTTTGTAAATCAATTTCGTAAATTTGGTTGAAGCCTTCGGGCAAAGTATTAAGAGCTTTCATAAAACCACCTCGTACTTGAATTGTAACACAACAATCCAAAAAGGGCAATATTTTAACCGTTTTAATACAAAAATGTAATATAAAACCCGTGTTAGAAAATTCTAACACGGGTTTATTTGTTTCAAATTATAGTTTATCAGGATAATGAAGCACAAACCAATGCCTCCCTTGTAAAGGGAGGTGGATTTTGCATAGCAAAAGACGGAGGGATTATTATAAAATATAATCACAATAAATCGCTTATAAGTGTTGAATATATAGATTTATGTGTAAAACAATCCCTCAGTCAAAATTAAAATTTTGACAGCTCCCTTTACAAGGGAGCCATTGGTCTTTACGTTCAATTCAGCTCGATAAACCCCAATTTATCACCGTTTTTAGAAATCAATATCCAAAAGCTCGGAAAAATCGTATAAATAATAATCGCAAATGCTTTTAATGTCTTCAACATAATCCTTTGAAGAATCGTCATAAACACCGCACACCTTCATACCTGCAGCCTTTGCGGTTTTGTCGGCGTTATAATTATCATCCAAAAACAAAACTTCATTTACGTTTTTGCCAAGGCTTTCAGCCGCCATTTTGTAAATTTCGGGGTTAGCCTTTGTGGTAGCAAAATCATCACACGACCACACATTGTCAAATAAATCGTAAAGGTCAAGCCTTTTAAGACAGGCGTCCAGCGTTATGTGTGGGCTGGCTGTTAAAATGTTAAGACTATCTCCCCTGCTTTTAAGCTTTTTAAGCACCGAAATTACATTACTTTTTGCGGGAATTTTATTAAAATACCCATCAAGCATATATTCCTGCATTAAGCCGATTATTTCTTCCTTAGTAAGCTTAATGCCAAGCTTTAAATAATATTCCGCCGTGCCGTTAACACCAAGCGGAGTAATAATTTTAACAATGTCATCCCCGTAAGAAATGTTGTTTTCATCCAAAATACGCAGCATTGCGCTTATAAAGGTAGGCATAGAATCAACAAGTGTGCCGTCAAAATCAAATAAATATGTTTTCACAATTTCACCTCGAAAGTAGTATAGCACAAACGCGGTGAAGTCGCAATAATTATTCATTATTTATCAGCAACCAAAGTGAATAGTGAATAATACAAACGAAAAAGAACTGGTTTAAAACCGTTAATTTTCTTTATTAGTTCAATTTTGATTCTCGATTATTGCTTGTCTTAACAAATCAGGTGATTCAAAGTTTGGAATCTCAAATCTTTCAATATAATCTCTCAATTCTTCAATAGATTTATGTTCTAAAAACCTTGTAGCATCATCTACAAAAAACTTACATCCAATTTGTTTTGAAATATAACTTACAACTTCCAAAGCAAATAAGTGAAACTCTGCATTGGAATATACAGTGTGGGATTCTCCGTAAATGAAATAATGATTTGAGTCTCGTTCTTTTTTCAACGAAAGATAAATGATTTTATTATCATCATTATCAAATTGAATAAAACAAGTATCATCGTAGTTTTGTATGTTTGTAGGTGAAAACTTTTTATTAATTAATGTGATAATGGATTGAAAACCAAGTTGATTACAATGCCTCAAAAAGCCTGTTTTTTGCCAAAAAATAATTCCGCATTTTTGAAGTCCTATTGCTCCATTTGGCTCAATAGAATTATCCTGAGAAAATATTAAGTTTTTCATATCATCACCGACCTTTAAGTGTATTATAGCATAAAAATAGCGCTAAATCAATGCGAAGCATTGTATATCATCAATTCCGCAAGGAATTGCATATCATCAACTTCGCAAGAAGTTGTATATCATCAAGCCGACAAATTTTTAATGCACACCTAAAGGTGTGATGAGATACAACAACGGCAAGCCGTTGTTGATGATATACACGCTGACGCGTGATGATATACCAAGCCTGTCGGCTTGGATAAAAAAACACTCGTTCAATAGAACGAGTGTTTTTTGGTGCCGATGACCGGACTTGAACCGGTACGATATTGCTACCGAGGGATTTTAAGTCCCTTGTGTCTGCCTATTCCACCACATCGGCATATCTAAAATAATATAATATTTTAGACATTTTGTCAAGTGTTTTTTACACACTTTTATTAAATTATTTGCAGCTGCAGCAGCTTTTGAAAAGCTTTTCAACATCAAGCCGCTTTTCAGCCTTGTTTTTTATAAAGCCTAAGGTATTAAAAGCGGCTTCGGGCGCGGTATCAGCATAAAAGGCATCCACCACTCCCCTTTCACAACCGACGTGCAGGGTGCTTCTAAGCACACCGTCAAGTAAGGATAAATCGTTTAGCGGTTCAATAATATGTACCGTTAATACGTCATCAATATCAAAAAGGCAATAACCCAAAACCTCATCCCTTTCGGTTGCTAAAAGCAAATTTGAAGCGGCCGAAAAGGAAATATTTTCCTTTTGGTAATATTCCTTAATTAAATTTTCATCATCCGTGGGCTTTAAAATAATCATTTAAACATTTTCCTTCATTTGAGTAATGCTTGTAAGGCGGCGCATTTCGCGCTCGTTAAGGTTACGCCAGCTTCCTCTTGGCAGCATACCGAGCTTTACGCCTGCAATTTCGGTGCGTTTAAGGCGCAAAACCTCTAAATTAACGGCTTCGCACATACGGCGGATTTGGCGGTTACGGCCTTCGCTTATAATGAAAATAAGCACTGTTCTGTCGGGCTTGCGTTCAGCCACAAAGCAGTCGCAGGGCAAAACCTTTTTACCGTCAAGCGAGATACTGCCTTCTGACAGGGTGATAATCTTTTCTTCATCGACCTGACCTGCAACGGTTACGCGGTAGGTTTTATTAACGTGGGATGATGGGTGGGTAAGCTTGTTGGCAAAATCGCCGTCATTTGTCATAAACAAAAGACCTTCGGAATTCATATCAAGCCTTCCCACAGGGAAAAGGCGTTCGCCTGCATCCTTAACCAAATCGGTCACACATTTGCGACCCCTTTCATCACTTGTAGTGGTAACAAAGCCGCGGGGCTTATGAAGCATTATATAAACCTTTTCGTTTTTACCTGCAACAACGGTTTTGCCGCGAACGGTAATTTTATCACGCTTGGGGTCAACCTTTTGGCCGATAATTGCCACATGGCCGTTAACCTTTACCTTGCCCGCTTCAATAAGTTCCTCTGCCTTACGGCGTGAAGCAATACCGCAGTCAGCTAAGTGCTTTTGCAGTCTTATTCTGTTATCCTTCATCTTAATCTCCTAAATAAATTTTGCTATGTATAAAAAGTTTTCTAAAATTTGTGTTATTGTTTTTTTCTTAACTTTAGAAAGCGGCACAGCTTGTTTTGATGTGATTTCCCTTTCGAAAATAACCTTGCCGTTTTGCTTATAAACCGCTTTCCCAAGCACTTCACCGCTTTTAACGGGCGCAAATAAATATTGCGGCAAATACACCTCGCAGGTAATGCCTTCACTTTGTGTGGAATTAAGCACCAAGGGCTCAATTTTAAGCGTTATACTGTCCCTTGTGCCGCTTATAACGGGCAAGGTATATTCGGTTTTTTTAGGCGAAATTTCGGTTTGAATTATTTTTGAAAGGCCATACTCTAGCATATTTGTGTGGTCCTGCCAATCATTCGGCGCATTTAAGGTTACTGCAATAACCAGCTTGCCGTCACGCCGTGCGGCACTAACTAAACACCGCCCCGACTTTTTGGTAAAGCCAGTTTTAACACCTATACACCCTTCAAAGCTTTTAAGCAGCTTATTATGGTTTGTAAGGGTGCGCCTATATGGCGGATTGCCGTAATTAAGCACCGCGCTTTTACTGCCTACCGCCGCCGCAAAATCGGCATTATTTAAAGCATATTTCGTAAGCAGTGCCAAATCGTAAGCGGTGGTGTAATGGTTTTCATCATCCAGCCCCGACGGTGTTACAAAATTGGTGTTTTTAAGGCCAATTTCTTTAGCTTTATTGTTCATAAGAACAGCAAAGTCGGGTATAGTACCTGCCATAACTATCGCAATTGTATTGGCCGCATCGTTGCCTGAAGCCAACATTAAACCGTACAGTAAATCGTGCAGTGTTACCTTATCGCCGCTAAGCAGCCCCATTGATGAACCTTCAACCCGCACCATTTGGTCGGTAACGGTAATTTCACGGTCCAGATTGCCATATTCACACAGCAAAAGCCCTGTCATAATTTTTGTGGTGCTTGCCATTGGAAGCCGCTGTTCAGCATTTTTTGAATAAATAACCTCGCCCGTGTCACCGCAAATAACCACCGCCGCTTTAGCAGAGGTTTCAAGCGCGGATACACCTATAGGCATACTAACCCAAAACAACACAAAAACAACTAACAAACAAGCAAGCCTTTTCACAAAACACACCTCGTTTTAAATTTATTAAAACGAGGTTTTGCTTATGCCTTATATTAGTTTTCCTTATCCTTTTTAAAAAGCTCCTTGGCCTTGTCAATAATTTCAGGCACCATTGTAACAGCCTTTTCAACGGTTGTAAGCTCGTTATAAATGGGCACCATTTTAACATTACCTTCGCTGATAACCATAAAGGCTATAGGTGAAACGGTAACGCCTGCGCCGCTGCCGCCGCCGAAAAGACCCTGCTGATTTTTGGTTGCAAAGTCGCTGCCGCCGGTTGCAATACCGTAAGCCACCTTTGAAACGGGAATTAAGGTGAGCCCGTCAACAACAATAGGCTCTCCTGTGATAACATCGGCATTAACCATTGCCTTTAATTTATCCATCGTAGTGTCTAAAATTGCTTGGATTTTATTATCACTCATTATAATTCATTCCTCACACTGAAATTTTTATATTCTTTTAACGCCTTAAAGGCAATTATAAGCAGTAAAAGTGCATTCGCTTTAGCATTGAACGAAACGCTGAACTGACTGTCAGTATGCTTAAAGCCTGCTGAAACGTTGATTTGCTTTAGCTTAATATTAAGGTTTTGGTCAATATAAGACAGCACGGGGTACACAATACCGCAAACAGCGCCGTATTCCAAAGCGGTCATTGCGGCATCACTGCCGACAACAATTAAATCAAGCCTGAATTTACGGAATTTAATTTTTAAAAGCTGCGGTTTAATTTCATTTATAACCTTACCCGCAAAATCAAAAATTTCCTTTATAGCACCCTTAAAGCCGTGCTTGGCCTTAAGTCTAAAGAAAATACCCTGCTGTTTTTCTTTGGGCTTTTCTTCCCCGCTTTTTTCCTTGGGTTTTTCCTTTTCGGCTTTTTCTTCCTTTTCATTTTGAAGCTTATAAACCGTAAGCCCTAAAAATTTAATTTTCAGAAAAAAGTCATTTTCAAACTTAATTTGGGCTGTAATAGGCAAAAGCAAAAGTAAAGCTATCAGCAAAAGTATTCCGCCGATAATATAAAGCGCTACCACTAAAACACCCCTTTTAAGTTATTTTTGGTAAAATTTTTAAAACTATTCCTCAGTTAAGGGCAGTTGCTCGCCAACGTCGTTTACTTCACCCTCGTCCTGATTTTTGGGAAGAGGGGGTAATTCGCTTAAATCCCCCAGCTCGAAGCACCGGAGAAAGTTTTTGGTTGTTCCGTAAAGCAAAGGCTTACCCGGAAGCTCCAAACGGCCGCGTTCCTCAATAAGTCCCTTTTCAATAAGTGTTGTAACTACGCTTGAGCAGTCAACACCGCGCACCTGTTCAATAAACGATTTGGTAACGGGCTGATTATAAGCCACAACCGCCAACACTTCAAAAGCGGCGGCTGAAAGCGGAGTACGGCGCTTAATATCAAACGCTTTTTTAATATATTCGCTGTATTCGGCGCGGGTAGTAAGCTGATAGGCGTTATCAAGCCTTACAAGCTTAATGCCGCTGTCATCCTTTTCAAGCTTTTCATTAAGCATTTCCATAATTTCAACCGTTTTAGTGGGTGTAATTTCAAACACCTGTGTAAAACGGTCTATTGATAAAGGCTCGCCGCTGGCAAAAAGCACGGCTTCAAAGGCCTTAACAAGTTCATTTTTGGTCATTTGCGTTTACGCTCCTTAATTAAAGAGATTTCCTGCTCCTCGCCATCCCCCGTAACAACAACACGGTTAGCCTTGCAAAGCTCTAAAACAGCCAAAAAGGTTGCCACCATTTCGGAACGGCTTTCGGCGGTTTTGTAAAGGTCAGAAAGCTTTTGCTTGCTGCCTTTCCAAAGGGTGCGGATAACATAAACAATTTTTGTAGAAACCGCAACAATTTTCTTCGCAACAATGCGTGTAAAGGGCGCGGTTGAGGGCGGTAAGCGGCGCTTGCCCCTGCCAACTGCTGCAATATACGCGTCAAACATAACCTGCTTGTCATGCTTTAAAATATAGGTCTTGTCCACCTCAACCTCGGCAGGAAGCCTTACAAACAAGTCAAACCCGCCCTGCATAGTGCTGAATTTTTTTGCCATTTGCTGACAAACCATATATTCCAGCAGCTCGCCCGTTAATTCTTCCTTAAGCTTTACAACCTCATCGTGCTTGGGTAAAAGACTTACGGTCTTTATGTATAAAAGGCGGGACGCCATTTCCAAAAAGTCGCTTGCGAGCTCCATCTCGCCTTCTTCAATACCCTCGATTTGCTGAAGATATTGGTCGATAAGCTCCAAAAGCGGAATATCGTAAATATTATATTTATTGCGTGCAATAAGCTGCAGCAACAAATCAAGCGGGCCCTCAAAGCCCTCAAGCTTATAACTTAAAGTTTGTTCCATTTAATACCTCAAAAAAACATAAACGGTAGTGACGCAAAATTGTTAATTGCGTTTAAAATAGCGCCTGATACAATTGCTAAGGGTTTATCCAAAATATCGGTTGCAATAATTATAAGCACTGCAAACATTAAAATGCGTTCGTGCTGCATAACGCGCCAATAATATTTATCGGGCAAGACAGCAAACAAAATTCGCGACCCGTCAAATGGGGGCACGGGAATAAAATTAAACACCGCCAAGAAAACATTTATTTGGGCAATGCTTACAAAAAACATATAAATGTACAACGCCGCAACACCGATGCCTGCGCCAAAGGTTGCAACTGCATTTGCAAACAAAAGTGAAACGGTGGCCACAACAATATTAGCGGCAGGACCCGCAAATGCGGTAATTGCCATACCCATTTTCGGATTATTAAAATTACGGGGGTTAATTTGCACCGGCTTTGCCCAACCAACGCCGAAAAGAATAATACACAAAGCGCCGATATAATCAATATGAGCAAAGGGGTTCAAGGTTAACCTACCTTGATAACGGGGCGTGGGGTCACCAAGCTTTGTTGCCGCAAAGCCGTGCGCCCATTCGTGTATTGGAAGTGTTAGAAACACAACGACTAAAGATGAAATTAAGCTTACAACAAGACCTATCGGGTCGAAATTGCCCGACAAAAGCTCCTGCAACAAGACATATCACTCCAATTTAATATATTAGTATATTTATTATATTACATTATGGGAAAAAAGACAAGAAAAAAATCGCCTAAACTAAAAACGGTGAGCAAAACTGCTCACCGTTTTTAACGCAATATAACTATTAATTAGCTTTTTGCCATTCTTCAGCCTTATCAGCCGACATTCTCTTAATGTTTTCTTCAGGGTACTTAGATTCAGCACCGCCGTTTACATAAAGAAAATATTTGCCGTTTTCGGTTACATAAAGGCTTTCTTCATAACCGGTTGCATCGCCGAATTCGCCAAAGGTGTTCTTTTTAACAAGAGCAGCGGTTTCGGTATCGTATTCAACCTTGCAAATGATCTTTTTCATTTATTTTCTCCTTTTTCAGATTTCTTATCTATTATACACAGTAAGTACGAAATTTCAACTGTTAAATTTTCACAAAAATTATTCACAGGCACATAAATTTAGAATTGATAATCCTTATATTTTGTTGAGGCGTTAGGAATTTTTTCAATTTCGCTGTCAAGCGGGTTATAAGGAAGTGGTATAGTTACCGTTTGACTGCTGAATTCAATAATTTGTCTAACATTTTTGCTGTCTCGAAGCCAAATATTTCCTTCGCCTTGGTTTAACACCTCAAAATTGGCGTGCGAAACGGGTAAAACTACATAGGTGGGGTCTACGGCCGAATAAAAATCCACACTGTGATTTATACCGTGGTGCGCCATTTGAAGAATATCACTTTTTACAAAACTGTCGTAATATTTATACACAAAATTCATACCGTATTCTTCAATATCACCGGTAATCATTATGCTTTGACCCGCAATATTGATTTTAAATATAAGGGATGCCGCATTTGAGTTGGGGTGCTTTTCTTCATCTAATCTATTTGGGAAAAGATATTCATAAGAAAACAAAACATCAATAACAGCGTTTCTGATATAAACCTTATCCCCTGTGTGTATTCTGATTTTGGGAACACTTGGATAATATTCCTTCATCGCTTTTTTAAACTGCTTATAGCGATATATAGAATCATCCAACATAAAGTCATCCTTAACCTTCATCGATGCTTCGGTTTGGAAGTTATAATAGAAGGCTTCAATGTCAACCTTGTTGTGATAATCAATTGAGAAGGTATTGAAAACACCGATGTGGTCACCGTGACAATGGGTAAATATCCAGGCGGCGATACGTGGCTTTTTAGTGCCTTTGGGCGACTGCTCTTTCAGAATATTATAAAGCTTGGTTGAATCAATGCTGTCAGGGTCACCCATACCGCCGTCAATGATAATAAAGCTGCCGTCATCAAGTCGAATAATAAAGCCCATACCCTCTTCAGCTATAACGGTTTCACCCTTCATACCTGTAAAGGTTGACTGAATGTTCTTGCTTTTATATTTATTATCCTGCTTGCGTTTAAACAAATCGCCCTTAGGCTCGGCAATAATAGTCGTTGTAAATTCCTTAGGAAAATAGCTTAATGTTACCCTTGTTGCATCGTTTACAAGGGTAATAAATGAATTATCGTCAATTTGGTTTTTTGAATAGGTAATAAAGCCTTTGCCAAGCAAGGCTTCAATATATGCATTATAATCGTCAATAGCAGTTTGAGTTGCTCGTGTTATATACATATCATCCTGCTTTAAAGTGTCTAAAATACCACCGGGAAATTCGGGCAATTCATCCACCTTTAACACCACTGTAGGCTCACTATTATTGGACTTATTACCACAAGCTGAAAAAACGCCAACAATTAAAACCAAAATTATAACCACCGCTAATAATTTTTTCATTATTTACACCCTTTCATAATTAAACTAATTTAATTATACCCGCCATTTGATAAATAAAAAACCGCGCTTCAAGCCGAAGAAGGCATATTGCAACAACGGTATATCATCACCCGAATTATAATATATAAACTAAAAAAAGACAATAAGAAAAACAATTTTCTTATCGTCCTTTAAAATTTTATTTAACAAATGAAATTATTTTTGAAACAATGAAACAACTAAAAAAACAATGAAATTTATAAGCATTACACCCATATTTATTAAAAAATATGCCAGTATACCATAATCGTCCAGGCTGGGAATTATGCCATCAATTCCCAACAAGAAGCAATAATACCAAAATACAAAGCTTAGTACACTTAATATTATAAAAATTAACCATGGCAAAAATATTTTTTTCGTTTTCGAATACGATTTAACCGCTAAAACGCCATTAAGTATTACACCTAAAAACAAGCTAAGATACCATAAAAAATATGCAGCCATACTACAGCTTTCAAGCCTGTTATCTGCCAAGTGAATTGACAAAACAAGAAAAAAATTCGGAATGGCCATTCCGGCTATAAATAGGCCTAATATTTTTTTAATGCTCCATATATTGTTTTTTGTTTTCATACTTTTACCTTTCAACACACAACCCAAGGGAACTGTTTCCTGTGTTCCTGCCTCCCGGTCTCCTCTTGCTATGTTCTTCATTTATATTCCATAAACAATAATATTATGGTAATTAAAAAAAATACAATTGAAAGAACTAAAAAACATATAGAAAGCAGAATTTTTTGTTTTTTAAATAAATAAGTAAAATATGATATAGATAGGATACAACAAATTACTATAACATATTTAAAATAATTATTCATTTTCATTAATCCTCCCTTTAATATGAATACTGCCATTTTACATCTCAAGGAGACAAGGGGACGGTTCTCTTGTCTCCTATGCACATATTTTTCAAGACACAGAACCGTCCCCTTGTCTCCTTATTTTGTTTTTGTGATAGTTACAGGAGTAGAAGGTGCTGTATAGAATATTTCACCTTCAGGCGACACAAGTTCAATTGTAGAATCATCAACTACATTAGCATAAGATTTAAGAATCAATTTTTCAGAAGATCCGCTGATATCATAGATTTCAACATAGGGGACTTTTTCATTCAATTTCATCCGAACCGGAATTATAGAACTATTTGTATTCCATTCTCCCGTTTTGGTTGCAGCGTCAATCCACAAGTTAGCCAATTCGCACACAAATCTCACGTCAATTTGATCCGAAAGGAACATAAAGTAGTCATCAGAAACATAATTCATATCATCTAACGCAACATCTATGGGAATGATTTCCTCATTAGGGATCCTTTTTTTCGTTAGTGTTACAGTATGACTTGGTTCAATTGACATTTTGTTTACATAGAGATTGTCAGGAGATATATTAGCGATAGTTTCACCGTCGGAAAACTTGCAACGACCACTAAAAACCAGTTCGCCGTAATAGAAGCCAGCAGATGCATCATCACATTCAACAATCGATCGATAGTAGGAGAGATCTGTTACAATATTGATCATAAGCTGACCACCACCTTGAGTACGCGGAACATAATCAAACTTGAACAAATATACCCCGCTTTCATTTGACCACACACCATAATTTTCAGTTATGTAATAAATTGCATCTTGGTTATTTCCAAGATCAAATTCAATCACATTGAATCGTCCATCACAGTCATCTACGTAAAAATCGTACATTTTATCGTCGTATGACTTTTCGCAACTGGATAACAATGAGCACGATACCACAATCAGTGTTATAGCCTAAAGATTTGCAAATGTTTTTTTCATAACAAACTCCATACAAATTTAAATGATTCGACCAAATTATATATTGATAAATTCGGCAGTTGATCGCGTTACAATTTAAATGAAACTTTGAGACAAGGGGACGGTTCTCTTGTGTTATACAAAAAACCGCAAGGTTATCCCTTGCGGTTTAATTAAATTTAATATTACGGCCAAACCGCCGAAAAACCTTTTTCTTCATTATATCATATTCTCTATATCATTTCAAGAAAATGATTTTATAAAAAACGTGTTCAGCGGCGCCTTTTAACAAATGAAAGTATTTTTTCAAAGAACACTTTAAAAAATCTAAAGTTAATCACAAACAAAGCTATAAAGCAAACAGCTTGTACGGGATAATTAAACGGCAAACCGAAAAGCATATACCCAATTTGTAAAAGTACGATAAGGCAGTTTATTGAAACAGTAACAAAATGTGTTTTAAAGGGAATATACTTTTTCGCATCAAAGGTGCGGATGATAAACACCGCAAGATAGCTTGCAAAGGTGGCAATTGCCGCACCCTGCGAGCCGATTTTGGGTATTAAAATAAAGTTTAAAATAATATTAACCCCTGCGCCCACCATTGTGGTTAAAAATGAGTTTTTACTGCGCTTTTCCACCACATAAACCGAACCCATAAAGTTTGCAAAGGCGCTGAAAATCATAGCAAGTGACAGCATTGGCACAAACTTCCAGGCCGAATAAAAGCTTTCGGTTGTGAGAATTTTTATAAGCGGTACCGACAGCGCGGTTATGGCCGACCCCGCCAAAAACATTACGCTTTGGAAGGATGACCACACCTTTGAATAAAACTCAATATGCTCCTGTTTATCGTTTTCGGACTCACTTATAGCTGAAAACTGCCAAGCCTGCATAAACACGGTGGAAATTAAGGTTAAAACGGTTGGCAGCTTATTGGAAACGGCATAAATGCCATTTTCCGCTTCACCCAAAAACCAGGTAACCATATACCTGTCGGACACACTTGTAACCCACCAGAAAATAGTTGCAGGTATCATAGGAATACTGTAGCTGAGCATTTGCTTTAAGGTGGATTTTTCGGGCTTTAGAATAATTTCACGCCACAGCTTTTCCTTAAAGAAAATAAGAAGTGCCGTAAGCCCGTCGGCCAAAGCAACCGACAAAACATAACCTATAATTCCCCAGTCAAACACCGCCAAAAACAGTATATTAAACGCTATTACAAGCGAGGTATTAACAATGCCCTGCACCGCAAAAAATGCGGTTTTGTTTTTAGCGCGGATAAACTGCGCACAAAGTGAATGATAGCAGGAAGCCATTGTGTAAATTATAATAAGCCACAAATAGCTTCGCATTTGCTGTGAAATTGCCAAAAGCGGCGCAATTATTAAAAACAAAAGACCGCCAAGGGTTATTGTGTAAAGGCCCGATGAAAAAACGCTTTTTTTGTCGTGATTGCTGTCAATAGCAAAGCGGAAAACACCGTTTGAAATGCCAAGCGAAATTATTGGCAATAAAAGATTGCAGGTTTGGGTAATAATATCGGCTGTGCCGAATTCCGCCGTGGTAAGATAACCCGTATAAAAACGCACCATAAAGAACACCAACAGCTTTGAGCCGATGGTGCCAAGACTTATAAGCGCCGTATTTGAAATTAAGGTTTTGTATTTATTCATAAAGTTATACTTCCCTTTTTTCTACATCCTATTTATGATACTTTATTTTGAGGCTACTGTCAAGTTGCTAGTTGTATATACTGTGCCGCCGAATAGCCTACAATGCCGCCGTATTGCACCAGATACCACCCCGGCACCGTTGCAAAAACCGTAACCTCCGCCCCGTTTGGTATTCGACCGACTATAAACGCATCGGTCGAGGGGCGGGTGCGCACATTTAAGTGACCGCCGTTTGTACGAACACTGCCAACCCTTATAGGCTGTGGGTAATTAAAAGGTATGCCAAAGTATTCGGTTAAGGACTGCGTTAGTGTTTTTGCAATTAAATCAATATTATTCCGCACCCAGTCGGCATCCTGTAGGTTATCGTGATAACCGATTTCAATTAAAACACCCGGCGCACGCACACGGGCTACCTCACCAAGCGAGGTGGTGGGTATTGCCCGCACATTATCGGGCAAGGGGTAAACGGTTTTAAAATTTTGCACCAAAATGTCGGCAAAGCGCTTGCCCGCCGTGCTTGTGGGATAATAATAAACCTCTATTCCCCGCCTTTCACCATTACCCGAGGCGGTAGCATTTGAATGAAGCGCCAAATGCAAATCGTAAACGCCGCTGTTTGAAGCCGCAATTGAGGTGGCGGCAGTCATTTCGGGGGTGTTTCTTACAAACTGAATACCGCTTGCCGCCAGATACGGCTCCATAGCGTCGGCAATAAGGTTCATATAATATTCCTCATTACCGCCGTTTACATAGGGGTTAAATTCCTGTGTTGAGGGGCTTAAATAAATTGTTGGCATAACAAAAAACATCCTTTCATTTCAAGTTATGAAACAAAAGGATGTTATATGTTTAAATATTAAGACCTTCGGCCGACTTTTTAACCACCGATAAAAACCAGCAGTAAAGTGCTTCGCCAAGCTCCTGATAAATGGGGTCGCCGTCGTGCGAGCAAAGCATTGCAAAGGTTTGACCCATTCGCCTTTCAAGGTCAAAGCCGCGGCGGAAAACAAGATAATAAAACGAAAATGCGCCCGTATCGGTAGAGGTTTTGTAAAGGTCCTCATCCTTTTGCTTTAAGGTGTCCAAAAAGCTTTTTTGAGCAATACCCGTAACACTGTCATCGGGGGCATATTCCTCAAAGCCGACAGTTGCCGTAAAGGAAATTAGCAAACGTCGCTGAATTAAAATATCATTACCGATTTCCTCCGACAAGGGATTTTCATTTGCATCGGCAATAAATTCAAGCGCAACATCCCTACCCCACTGTTCTGCTTTTTTTTGAATTTCAGCAGAAAGCTTTTGGCTGTCAGCAGAGCTACTAAGATTTTTCTTAACATCAATTGATGGCTTGTCGCCTACGATTTTAATGTCTTCATCCAAAAACAATTAAATCATCCCTTTATTCTAAACTTTTTAAAGCTTTGGCCAGCTGGTCGGGACAGGAGGTGCCCTTAAAGCCGCATTTAATGCCTTCCAAACGGTTTATAACATCCTCAACCGCCATACCCTCAACAAGAGCCGAAATGCCCTTAGTGTTGCCGTTACAGCCGCCTTCAAAGCGAAGATTATAAACCTTGCCATTTTCAATATCGGCAGTGATTGTCCTAGAACAAACCCCACTAGTTTTATATGAAAGCTTCATTTTAAATATTCCTTATCTGTCCTTAAATTTGTTGCTTCTTACAGGGTGACGCAGCTTTCTTAAAGCCTTGGCTTCAATTTGACGGATACGTTCTCTTGTTACATTGAATTCAGAGCCAACCTCTTCAAGAGTGTGGCATCTGCCGTCCATAAGACCAAAGCGCAAACGAATAACAGCTTCCTCACGGGGTGTAAGGGTTTTTAAAACACCGTCAATATCCTCATTGGTAATGGTCTTTAAAGCCGCTTCATCGGGGGCTAAGGCATCCTCATCACGAATAAAGTCCATAAGGCGAGAATCCTCTTCGGGACCAATGGGTGTTTCCATAGAAACCGGCTCCTGTGCGACACGCATAATTTCACGAACACGCTCAACAGGTAAATCCATCTTTTCGGCAATAAGCTCTTCACTCGGCTCAGAGCCGTTTTCGTGTAAAAGCTGGCTTTGAATTTTCTTTAAGCGGTTAATGGTTTCAACCATGTGAACGGGAATACGAATAGTTCTTGCCTGGTCAGCAATTGCACGGGTAATGGCCTGCCTAATCCACCAGGTTGCATAGGTTGAAAACTTAAAGCCTTTAGTATAGTCAAACTTGTCAACAGCCTTAATAAGACCCACGTTACCTTCCTGAATTAAGTCAAGGAAGTACATACCGCGACCAACATATTTTTTAGCAATACTTACAACAAGACGAAGGTTAGCTTCGGTAAGGCGTTGCTTTGCATATTCGCTGCCCTCGCTTATTTTAACCGCAAGCTCAATTTCCTCATCGGATGACAAAAGCGGAACACGACCGATTTCACGAAGATAAACCTTAACAGGATCATCAAGTGACATATTTTCAAAGCTGCCGTCATCCTCAGTAATGGCATCAACATCAACGTCAACCTCTTTAAGCTCTTCCTCGGTAGGCTCCTCATCAAAGTCAAGCTCTAAAACAGTAGGCTCGGAAAAAAGCTCTTCCAAATCCTCGGGGGCGTTTTCAATATCATGTATGCTTTCTTCTTTTTCTTCAAATTCTTCTATATTAGTATCTATCTTTTTTTCTTCCTTTTTAGTGTTAGCCATAATTTTCAAGCTCTCCTTTATTTTTTCTTATCAATAATGCTTTGAAGCTGTGCCGCCCAGTCCTCGTTTGATACTTCGGCAGGGTTTTGGCGGCTAAGCCGTTCGTTTTCTTCTAATATTACCTTAATACAGTCATTTAATACGGTTTTCGGCACATTTCCGCCCTTGTCGGCATTTTGCAGCGTTACAAGATAGCCAACCTCAGCCGGTAAAAGCTTTTGCGCAAAAACCGAAATATCAAGCACGCGACCGTCATTAAGGGTTTCACAAATAAGCTCGTAAATGCGGCGGTTAAGCCCCGTTACCATTTTTTCGGGTGGCAGCTTTTCGCTTGCAATATCATAAAAATCGGGGTGCTGAAGCAAAAGCGAAATTACCGTTTCCTCAGCAACGGTCCCCTTTGGCGAATTGCGCTTTTCGGGGTTTAAATCATCCTTAGAAAACTTGGGGTGAATAACGGCATTTATTTCGGCCCTTTTAACCTCGCGAATGTTCTTTTTGCGAAGCTCATCAACCTTAGCGGTAAGCGCTGTACGCGACACACCGTACTTTTCACAAAGCCTGCCTATATAAATATCGCGTGCCATAACATCTTCGGTTGTGGCAATAATTTCGGCCGCAATATTCAGGTATTTAAGGCGCCCGTCCTCGTTAGTTAAATCAAGCCCATTGGCCGCCATAAGCAGCTTATAATCCATATTGCTGACAGCGCCTTCAAGAAGTGCCTTAAAGCGTTCGGGACCTTGGGTTTTAATATATTCATCGGGGTCCTTGCCGTTGGGAATTGAAACCACCCTGACATTAAGACCCGTATTACGCAAAATTTCCTCAGCGCGCCTTACTGCCTTTTGCCCTGCGGCATCGGCATCAAGCATTAATACAATTTCCTTAGTATAGCGCGCAATTAAGTTTGCCTGCTCGCTTGTAAAGGCTGTACCCAAGGGAGCTACAACGTTTTCAAAGCCTGCTTGGTGAAGCGAAATAACATCCATATTACCTTCAACCAAAATTATTTGCTCACTGCAAAAGTTTTTGGCAAAATTTATACCGAAAAGATTTTCGCTCTTTTTATAAACAGGCGTGTCAGAGGTGTTAACATACTTGCCACCCTGCTTATCCTCGCCCGGCATGGCTCGTCCGCTAAAGCCTACAATGTTGCCCCTTATATTTATAATTGGGAACATTGCGCGCTTTCTGAAGCGGTCATAATAATTCCCGCGTTGGCTTATGCCAACCACATTTGCGGTAACCATATCCCTTTCGGTAAAGCCCTTGCTCTTTAAATGGTTAATAAGGGCATCAAAGCTGTCGGGTGCGGCGCCCAGACCGAAATGCTTAATGGTTTTTAAGGAAAGCCCACGGTCTTTATAATAATCAAGCGCCCATTTGCCCGCATCACTCATTAAATAATTGTGGAAAAACCTTGCGGCTTCGCGGTTAATATCATAAACCGTATTTTTCACCTTTTGGAAGGTGCTGTCGTACCCATCCTGCGGAAGTGTTATGTTACTTCTTTCGGCCAAAAGCTTAATAGATTCAATATAATCAAGATTTTCAATTAAGCCCGTAAAGGTAATTACATCGCCACCGACACCGCAACCAAAGCAGTAAAACGAGCCGTTTTCGGGGTAAACGGTAAAGGACGGAGTTTTTTCACTGTGGAACGGGCAAAGACCCACAAGATTTTTACCCCTGCGCTTTAAAACAGAATACTGCGAAATAACCTGCTCAATATCATTTTTATACTTTATTTCGCTTATAACCTCTTCAGGTATTGCCATAAAAACACCGCCCTTTCACAAAAAATATAATTAAATGGACCAACCCTTAGGAATATAAATATTTGAATAAACCGTAACGGCGTAATGGTCGGTCATACCCGCAATATAGTCACATATTGCGCGGTCAATACCGTCGGTTTTTAAAATAGCTTGGTATTCGTCACCCATTTTTTCTGGGTGAGCCTTAAAGTATTTATAAATGCCGTCAACTATACCTAAAACCTTGCCTTCCTCGGCCTTGGCAACGGGATTACGGTAAACACGTTCATACAAAAATTCGTGCAGCTCGTTATAGTAATCGAAAATTTCCTCATCCATAACAATGTCCTGACTGCCGTTTCTAACAATAGAATTTAATAGTGTTGTAATTCTTTGAGTTTTGGTATGACCCAAGGCATCACGAATATCTTTAGGTATATCATCATTAGAAATCACGCCTGCGCGCACCGCGTCATCAATATCGTGGTTTATGTAGGCAATGCGGTCAGCAAAGCGTACAAGCTTGCCTTCAAGCGTGCTTGCCCATCCACCTTTGGTATGACGCTCAATACCGTTAAGAACCTCATAAGTAAGGTTAAGGCCGCGGCCATCCTTTTCAAGATGCTCGCACACACGAACACTTTGGTCAAAGTGGGTAAAGGCAAAGGGCATTAAATCGTTAAGGGCCCTTTCCCCTGCGTGACCGAAGGGTGTATGCCCCAAATCGTGACCGAGTGCAATTGCTTCGGTTAAATCCTCATTAAGCCTTAAAGCGCGGGCAACCGTGCGGGCAATTTGCGAAACCTCTAACGTGTGGGTTAAGCGGGTGCGATAATGGTCGGATTCGGGTGCCAAAAAAACCTGTGTTTTATGCTTTAAGCGGCGAAAGGCTTTTGAATGGATAATTCTGTCCCTGTCGCGCTGAAAATCAGTACGAAGGGTGCACTTTTCCTCTTCACGCTTTCTTCCCTTTGAATTAACACTTAAAGTGGCACTTTCACAAAGTAAAATTTTCTCATTATTTTCAGTTATAATTCTTGCACATTCCACATTATTCGCCTCCTATGTAATAATATTAGCAAAAAAATTGCGAATTCCTTTATTTTTTTAAAAAAGGAAGCAAAATATTTTCTTTTTCCTCAATTTCAAGCCTTGCGCAAAAGCTTTCACGAAGCTTTTCCTTAAAGCTTTCGTAAAATTCTTCCTTTAAAACAAAGGTAATGGTAATTTTGTCGGTGTACTGGGTGTCCTTAATTTCGCCCTCGTTTGCGGCAATCAGGTTTTGAAGCAGGGTAAGGTCGGAATATTCGCACACAATTTCGCACAAAACACCCTTAAGCATTATATAAACCTCGGCAGAGGACAAAACATCCTGTGTGGCTTTGGAATAAGCCCTTACAAGACCGCCCGTGCCAAGCAAAATACCACCAAAATAGCGGGTAACAACAACTGCAATATTTGTAATACCACTGCCCTGAATACAGTCAAGCATGGGCTTTCCTGCCGTGCCGTGAGGCTCGCCGTCATCGGAAAAACGGCACATACGGCCACCCTCTACCGAATAGGCGTAAACATTGTGGCGGGCATCCCAATATTTTGACTTCATTTCCTTAACAAAGGCGTTTGCCTCGTCCTCGGTTTCACAATGGCAAAGTGTTGCAATAAAGCGGGAACGCTTTTCAACATATTCGGCTTCGTTTCGTTTAAATACGGTTTGGTAACCCATACTACACCACCTTTTTTATATAGGTATAAAGAAAAATCCGCAGCCGCCTTACCGGCAGTTGCGGAAATAAAGGTAAATTATTTATTGATATTGAAACGCTTGTTAAATCTATCAACGCGTCCGCCGGTATCTACCAATTTTTGCTTACCGGTAAAAAACGGATGACATTTAGAGCAAATATCCAAACGGATATCCTTTTTAGTAGAACGAGTTTCAAACTCAGCACCACAAGCGCATTTAACTGTTACCTTTTCATACTCAGGATGAATTCCTTGTTTCATCTTGGTCACTCCCTTCCATAACGATAGCCAAATTATAATAGCACAAAAAATTCAAAAATGCAAGTGTTTTTTAACGATTTATAAATTTTTTTATTTTCTCATAAATTTCAACAGCCTTAAGCCGCATAACATAGCGGTTTTCGCCCTTTGCAATTTGGGCGGCTTCATCACAAACCGTGTCGGTAAGGTCACCCTTTGCGGCGGCAGGAATACAAACCGTTGGGTAAACCACACACCACCAGTTTTTACCCTCACCCTCGCCCAAAGTAATTATAAGCGACTTATAATCCCCTGCGGGTAAGGTAAAATCATCATAATAACGGGTGGAAAATTCACTTACGCCAAGGCTTGCGGTGGCTTTATAATTAAAGCCGTTTTCCTTTATAACGCTGTTAGCAATTTCCTCAAACCATGTAAGATTTTCAAAAACTGTTTTTTGGGCGTCATCCAAACCGCTTGCATTCAAAAATAAACCGTCGGTTTTTAAAAGTATTTCATCCCTTATTTTAAGCTTTAGCTGTTGGTCGGCATCACTGTTGGAATTTGCGATTATATGTAACCGCAAAACATTTTGCCTTAAATCATCACAAGCAGCCGAAAAATGCGACATTGAAAGCAAAACCGCGCAAATAAGCCCAAAGCAAAGGGAAAAATGTATTCTTTTTTTCATAAACTAAAAACTCCTTGTCAATTCAGTTAACCTGAATATTGACAAAAGCCTTGGTTTTTATTCAAATTCAATTGCAACATCACTTGGGTAGCACAGCCAACAAGGAATTTCCTGCGCGGTTAAGGTGTTTTTTGCAGCCTCGGCCTTATCGGTGTTATCATAAAGAGCAAACCAGGTAGGACCGCTTCCCGTTAATGCAACCGCTACCGCATCGGTTTTTAAAAGTGCGGCCTTTACCTTGCTTTGCGGCCAAACCGTTTCAAAAGCATTGTAAAGCTTTTGCGAAAGCAGTAAAAGGTCATTATTTTCAATTGCTGACAGTACAGCGTCTGTATCGGCAAGGATGGTAGCCTGACTGTCAAGTCGGCGGTACATTTCCGCAGTGGAAGGCTTTAAATCGGCCTTAGCAAGCAAAATACAGCCCCTTTTTAGTGGCACGGCGGGGGTAAGAATTTCACCAATACCCTCGCTTCGCATACAGCCACCCTTTATAAAAAAAGGTACATCCGCACCTAATTTTACCGCTAAGCCACAAAGCGCTTCATAGCTTAAATTTGTATTATAAAGCTTATCAAGCCCCAAAAGCACTGCCGCGGCATCAGCGCTGCCACCACCAAGCCCTGCTGCCATAGGTATTTGCTTTTCAATTTTAATTTCGCAGCCACTATTTATACCCGCAGCTTCAAAAAACAGCCTTGCCGCCTTGTAGGCAATATTTTCTTGCTGAGGTAAATTACCGCAAGCAACATTTATAACATCTGCTTTTTCAATAAAAACAGTATCATATAGGCTTACCGAATGCATAACGGTGTCAATGAGATGGTAACCGTCTTCCCTTTTGCCGCAAACCGACAGGGATAAATTTATTTTTGCATTAGCCCTAAGCTTCATTTTTCTTACACCTCAAATTTAAAACTAAAACTGATAAAAGCACCAAAGCAATACCTAAAAAATGCCAAATTTCAAAGGCTTCGTGATAAATTAAAACGCTTATTAGGGTTGCTACCACGGGTTCGATTGTGGCAATTATAGGCGCAACCGAGGTTGGCACACCCACAAGCCCCACGGTATAAAGCAAATAAGGTATTACGGTGTTGGTAACAGCCATTAAAAACAGTATTAAAAGTGACATTGGCTCGGCCACAACCACCGAAACGGTTTTACTGACATTCATAAGTGGCAGTGAACCTATTGCCGCAAATAAAAATGTATAAAAGGTGATTGTTAAGCTGCCGTAGCCCTTGTTTATAAGTATTTGACTAAAGATTGTGTAAAGCGAATAGCCAAAGCCTGTCAAAATACCGAATAACAATGCCGTGGGTGTTAAACGGTGCTGCTGTGAAAACACACCAGAAACAAAGCAGCAGCCGATAAAGGCCATTATAAGCGCAAGAATTTTGTTAATGGTTATTTTTTCGCGAAACAGCAAAACAGAAAGAACACAAACAAAAATCGGAGCCGTGTATAAAAGCACCGCCGCTACCGAAAGTGATGTAAGCGCCATTGTTTTATAATAGCTGAAGTTAAACAGCACAATGCTGAAAACACCTGCGGCGGCAAAGAGCCATAAATCCTTTAAATTAACCTTAAAAAGCTTTTTGTTTTTAAAAAGTATTATTAAACCCAAAACAGCGGATGAAAAAAACGCCCTAAAGAAAACAATTTGCATTTCCTTAATGCCAAAATTACCAACCGCTTTTACAAAAATACCTGCCGCACCCCAAAATGCCGCGGCAATAAAAACAAATAAAAAATGTATGTTAAATTTATTTTTCAACCAAATCACCTTCAAAAATAAAAGGCGTAATTCCAAAGAATTACACCTTTATTTTAGCCATATAATATTAGTATGTCAAGCAGTTAGTTTCTGACCGTGTGGTGATAGCCGTACACCGTTTCATCAAGCACCTCAAAGCGATAGCCCTGCTTTTTTAAGCCCTTAAGAATTTCGGGCAGGGCTTCAACTGTTGTTTTTTTAGATGAAGTGTCGTGCATTAAAACACAAATAGAATTCTTTTTAGCCGCGGCATTTAAAACACTGTTTACAATGGTTTTAGCAGGCACGTTTTTGGCAGATGCATCGGTTGAATCAACATTCCAGTCAAAATAAGCATAGCCTTTAATTTGCACCTGACTTGTAAGACGCGTCATAATGCCCTTATTGTACTTTTTGCTTACCCCGTTACTACTGCCGCCGGGAAAGCGTATGACCCTTGAATGTATTCCCGTAATGTTATACACCTTATCCGAAAGGGCGTTTAAGTCCTTAAAATAAGCATTGGTGCTTTTATAAATTGAAGCATAGTTATGTGTGTTTGAATGAAGACCTATTGCGTGACCCTTTTCCACAATTTTCGGCAAATACTGAAGCTTTGCGCTGCCAATTACAAAAAAGGTGGCTTTAGCGTTATAATCATCTAAAATGTCAAGAATTTCAAGCGTTCTGTCGGAAGGGCCGTCATCAAAGGTTAAATAGCAAACCTTGCTGTTTGGTATTACGGTTGCTTGGGGTGAATTTTGTACCGCTAAGGACTTTTCGGCAGTTATAAGCTTTTGGGTGTTTACCTTATCTAAAAGCTTTTTGCTGTCGGCAACCTCCTTTTGTGAGGCCTCAAGCTTATACTTTAAATCAACATTTTCCTTTTGAAGTTGGGCATTTTCCTTTTGTGTGGCCTCGTTTTCGGCCTTCATTTCATCATATAGGGCGTTGGTGTCATCCACCTTTGCCATAGCCGAAACCACACGGCTTTGAAGCTTATAATTTTGCACCGCCAAAAAGCCTGCACCACCCGTAAGGCAGATAAGCGCCACCAAAAATAATACAACTGTTACTATAAAAACCGGGTTTTTGCTGATATTTTTCACATTCTCAATTCCTTTATGTTTACTGCCTAATCATTATACCAAAAAAACAGTTACAACGGCATTACAAATTATTACAAAATACGACACAAAAATAAAAAAGTTGATAAAAAGTAAAATAGATGTTATAATGGTTAAGTAAATTAAATTTGGAGGGTCATTATGGCTGACATTATCATTACCTGCGATTCTACCGCGGATTTACCTTTAGAGCTTATTGAAAAATATAATATTGGTGTTATTCCCCTTGGCGTAACCCTTGGCGACACCACCTATCAGGACGGTGTAAACATCACCCCTGACGAAATTTATGCACACCACGCAAAAACGGGTGAATTACCTAAAACCACCGCTGCTAACGTAGGCGATTTTATGGACTTCTTTACCCCTTATGTAGAAGCTGGCAAAACCGTAATTCACTTCCCCATTTCTTCCGAAATGTCATCAACCTACAACAACGCTTTGCTTGCATCGGCTGAGTGGGACAATGTTCACATTATTGATTCCAAAAACCTTTCAACAGGTATTGGCCTTGTTGTTGTAGCCGCTGCTGAAATGGCACAAAGCGGTATGGAAGCCCAAGCAATTGTTGCAAAGGCTGAAGAGCTTGTTAAATGCTCGGATGCTTCCTTTGTAATTGACAATCTTGAATATCTCCACAAGGGCGGTCGTTGCAGCGCTGTTGCAATGCTTGGCGCAAACCTTTTAAAATTAAAGCCCTGCATTGATGTTACCAACGGCAAAATGGACGTTAGCAAAAAATACCGCGGCAAATACGGTGAGGTATTAAAGCAGTATGTTTCTGAACGCCTTTGTGACCTTAGCGCAATTGATGACAGCCGCATTTTTATAACACACGCAGGCTGTGCTGATGAAATTGTAAACGCTGTTGTAGAGCAGGTTAAGGCTTACGGCTATTTTAAGGAGATTATTCCCTGCCGTGCAGGCTGTACCATTTCTTCACACTGCGGTGCTGATACACTTGGTATTTTGTACATTCGTAAGTCACCCAAAGCGTAATTTTGCATAGTATATTGCAGGGGAGCATTAGGGATATCCTGCATATCGGCGGCAAGCATATTTTTGCCTTCAAAATTACCGATTTTTCCCCTTTATATATAAAGCCATCCATTAAGCACCATAAGCAAGGTGCCTTAACGGGTGGCTTTTGTATTATAATAAAAAATTGATTTCATCAAGCGGTGTGGCTATCGTCTATACCGCTTTTTCTATGTGCCATTCCTTTTTGAAAAATGTTGAAAAAACGCAAAGCATATAGTATAATATCTACGTTAATTACTATATTGAATCAGGAGATATAAAATGGCTTTAATCAAATGTGAGGAATGTGGCAGAGAAATATCCGATAAAGCAGCAGCTTGTATTCACTGTGGATGTCCTATATCAAAAAATGGTGATAAAAATTTTGACAGTACCGAGCACAAAGAATTCGTTAAAAAACAATCTACAAACGAATTTTTTGATAAGAATACCGGAAGGTTGACTGTTGAATTTGATGCAGTTGTTTCAAACAAATCAAAAGAAAGCACAATAAACAACATTTACATAAAAGAATTGAACAAAAGCGTTGAAATTCTTGTCCCCAATAATATAAAAGCAAACGAAAAAATTTGGAAAAAAATAGATAATGATTCAAAATGCGACCTTATTATATTTTCTGTTAAAAGTATATCGATTGATTCCAGCGCAAAATCGATTGTGCCCAAACCAAAACCGAAGAAACCGGCTCCGGTAAATAAAACCGTATACGATTACATTAAAAACTATAATCCTAAAGGCATTGCGCGTTTCTTTGAAGGTCCGGCGGTAGGCGGTATTTTAGGCTCATTCATTATTTTTTCCATTATTAAAAGAATGTGGTACAAAGAAGTTTTCATTATCTTTTTCATATTAGCATTTCCGCTAATACTGCTTAAAATCATTTTACCGTTTCACTTTGTTAAAAATTATATAAAGAAAAATCATATAGACGATGCAATAAAAAACGATCCTGATTATATTAATATCGCAATTCTTACTTATAAGCTTATGCCATGTAGAAGAATGCTTCGTTATATTAAAAAAATAAACATTGATGCCGGCCTTGAGGTTGAACGCCAGATCAGCAAGAAAAAATAATGGAGAAGCTTTATGAATAATACACAAATCACTTTTAAAGATTTAAATAAGAAGGTAAAAAAATTTAAAGCCAAATTGATGCTTGGTAAAATTATATCGTTTTCTATGCTGATTATATTAGCCCTTGCGCTTTCAATCTGTGCCATACTTGTTGCTATGGGCTATACCGGCGAAGAGTCTTCGTTGATTTATTGGATATTTATTGTAGTCGGCTCTATTGCCGCTTTATGTGTGTACCCCGGTATTTTTGCATTAATAAGGTTACCACACACAATTAAGTTTTTTAAAAGAATTAAAGGTTACGAAAAAAACGATATGCTAAGAGATATGATATTTGATTTAGAAACCAGCGAAATAGTAAATTTCGGTGATAAAGCAATATTATCGGATAAATATCTATTCTTTAAGAACTTAAAAAAATTACCTATACCGTGCAATGAAATTTATTGGGTGTATACTTCAACCTTTAAAAATTATACTTCAATCAAGCTTGGCACAAAAAACGACGGTGTAATTAGCTATTCGGGTATTGAAACCTCTAACCCAAGATTTTCTACCATTTTAGAAAACGCAGTTTTAGATTTACAAGAAAGAACAGATAATGATTTAATTTTAAATTACTCAGTAGAAAAAGAAGCTAAATATAAAGAATTGATTGGTAAATAATAAGAAAATATAAAAGAAAACCGTCAGCAAGGAGTTTTTTAATTCCTTGCTGACGGTTTTTTAGGATGGTTTTTATTTTATAAGGTTATTCAGCCTTTCCTGAAGCTTTTTTACATTTTCTACATTTGCTGCTTCAAAACGGTCAAATAAAAATTCACGGTTTAAAGCGTCGTATTTTGTTTTGCAAATTTTTTTAAAGGGTAATAATTCAACCCTTTCTACACAGCCGTATTTTTTAGCAATTTGTGAAAGCCTTAAAAGATTTTCTTCATTATCGTTAAGGGAAGGAATAATAACCTGGCGAAGCCTTACCCTTTTGCCTTTTTCATTAAGCATTTCCAAAAATTCAAGCGGCCTTGAAAGTTGACAGCCAACGTATTTTTCATAATCATCGTTGTTTGTAAACTTAATATCAAGCATTACATAATCGGTTTCATCGATAAGCTCTTCAACCGCTTTGTTTATAATACACCCGCTTGTGTCAAGGCAGGTGTTTATACCGTTCTGATGGCATTTTTTAAAAATTTCGGTCGCAAATTCGGGCTGTAAAATGGGCTCGCCACCCGAGAGGGTTATGCCGCCCTCTTTGCCGAAATATTCCTTATACCTTACAGCCTTTTGTATAATTTCATCACTTATGTATTCCTTACCGCCCGAAAGCTCTTGAGTTTCGGGGTTATGGCAAAAGCCGCAACGAAGCGCACAGCCTTGAAAAAACACCACAAAGCGTACCCCCGGCCCGTCAAGCGTGCCGAGGGTTTGAATTGAATTTACAAAGCCCTTTTTCATTACATTGCCTCGTGGAAGGTACGGCTTATAACTTCCCTCTGCTGTTCCTTTGAAAGCTTATGGAAATTAACCGCATAACCCGAAACGCGAATTGTAAGGTTGGGATAAGCCTCAGGATTATTGTAGGCTTCAATAAGGGTTTCACGGTTCAGAACGTTAACATTGATGTGGTGTGCCATTTTTGCAAAATAACCGTCAAGAATGGCAACCAAATTACCAATTCTTTCCTCCTCGTCCCTGCCAAGTGTTTCGGGTGTAATTGAGAAGGTATTTGAAATACCGTCACGGCAGTCATCATAACTGATTTTAGCGATAGAGTTAAGAGAAGCAAGCGCGCCGTTTTCCTCGCGGTTATGCATTGGGTTTGCACCGGGTGCGAAGGCCTCACCTGCTTTTCTGCCGTCGGGTGTTGCACCTGTATTCTTACCGTACATTACGTTTGAAGTAATGGTAAGCACCGAAAGTGTGTGAATTGCATAACGGTAGGTAGGCGTTTTGCGAAGCTCGGTAATGGTTTTGTGTGTAATTTCCTTTGCGATAAGGTCTACCCTGTCATCATCGTTGCCGAACTTGGGAAAATCCCCTTCAATTTCAAAATCAACAATATAACCGTTATCATCCCTGACGGGCTTAACTTTAGCATATTTAATTGCACTAAACGAGTCAGCAATAACCGAAAGGCCTGCAATACCAAATGCCATAAGGCGCTCTACCTCGGTATCGTGAAGGGCCATTTGTGACTTTTCATAAGCATATTTGTCGTGCATATAATGAATTATATTCATTGTATTAACATAAAGCTTTGCAAGCCACTGAAGGTATTCATCAAAACGCTTGACAACGGTGTCATAATCAAGCACCTCATCGGCGATAACCTCGGTCTTAGGGCCAATTTCAATTTGGCTTGTAGTGTCATAACCGCCGTTTAAAGCAATAAGCAAAAGCTTGGGCAGGTTGCAGCGCGCACCGAAGAATTGCATTTGCTTACCCACCTTCATAGCACTTACACAGCAAGCAATTGCATAATCATCCCCATAAATTGGGCGCATTAAATCGTCATTTTCGTACTGAATCGAGTCAGTATCAGCCGAAACCTTGGCGCAAAAACGCTTAAAGCCTTCGGGCAAAGCGGTTGACCATAAAACAGTAAGGTTAGGTTCGGGTGAGGAACCGAGTGTGTAAAGTGTATTTAAAATACGGAAGCTGTTTTTTGTAACAAGGGTACGGCCATCCTCGCCCATACCGCCGACAGCTTCGGTAATCCACATTGGGTCGCCGCCGAAAAGCTCGTTATATTCGGGTGTGCGAAGGTGACGGGCCATACGAAGCTTCATAACAAAGTCATCAATAATTTCCTGCGCCTGAATTTCAGTTAAAAGACCGTTTTTAAGGTCACGTTCAATATAAATATCGAAAAAGGTTGAAACACGGCCAAGTGACATTGCAGCGCCGTTTTGTTCCTTAATAGCGGCAAGATATGCAAAATATGTCCACTGAACAGCTTCCTTTGTGTTGGAAGCGGGACCGCTTATATCATAGCCATACATTGCGGCCATTTCCTTCATAAGACCCAAGAAGTTAATTTGCTGGGCAAGCTCTTCCCCAAGGCGAATTTGCTCGGTCTTGAAAACGGTATCTTCAAGCTTAAGCTTATCTAAACGCTTACCTTCAATAAGGCGGTCAATACCATAAAGCGCAACACGGCGATAGTCACCGATAATTCTGCCACGGCCATATGCATCAGGAAGACCTGTTATAACATGGCAATGCCTTGCTTGGCGCATTTCCTTTGTATAAGCGCGGAAAACACCGTCATTATGGGTTGTGCGGTATTTAAATTCATCCTCAATTTTAGGGGAAACCTTATAGCCGTAAGCCGCACAGGCCTGACGCACCATACGCATACCGCCAAAGGGATTAAGACCGCGGCGCAATGGGCGGTTTGTTTGAAGACCTACAATAATTTCGTTTTCTTTATCCAAATAGCCTGCCTCATAAGCAGTTAATGAAGAAACCGTTTCGGTATCAATATCCAACACGCCGTCAAACTGACGCTCAACAGTCATAAGGGCTTCAAGCTTTTTCATAAGAGCGCTTGTCCTTTCGGTAGCGCCTGCTAAAAAGCTGCTGTCGCCTTTGTATTCGGTATAGTTTTGCTGAATAAAATCCCTAACGTTAATTTCATCCTGCCATACACCAGGTTTAAAACCGTTCCATTTTTCACTTGTCATTTTATAAAATTCCTCCATAAAAAAAGCAATTCAGTCCTAACACTGAATTGCCCAGACGGTCGACATAAACTATCAATGCAATTCACCGTGGTTAAACCCACTTTTCCGTCAGTCTTGCACTGCACAATATATTGTATATCATAACGCCCGTTTTGTCAATATCTATTATGCCGATTTTTCGGTTTTTTTGCGTATTTAGTTAGTACTGTTTTCACTAAAAACAAATAACAAGGAGACGGTCCTCTTGTCTCCTTGTCCCAATGTACCTCTTTAAACGCCACGCAATTCAACCCTTTAAATTCGTGCCAAATCCCAAAGGTTTTCTTCGCGGATATTTGCTCGCATAGCGGCGCGTTCTAACAGGCTATGCCTATGTATAAATTCTTCGGGTCTATGTGCATCAGTACCAAAATGGAATTTACAACCACATTCTTTTGCGATTGATAATATATGTATATAGCTTGGTGATAATCCTTCCGCATCTAACGTTACGGTATCACGATATAAGCACGCATGAATTTCTATACTCTTGTTGTTTTTGGCCGCCAAGCAAAAGCAATCTGATAACTGTTGATCGGTTATACCGTCAAGAATTTCTTGTTGATTGGGCGCGCAAATTGGATATAAAGGGTGGCATATACCGGTAGGGACCCCCAATTCAAGCTGACAGGCTAACTTGAAATTTTCTATAAGTAAGTGCCGAATCTTATCCGTTGTTGATAGGTCAAAATTTTCATACATATGAATTTGGTTAAAAATATGACTTGGCGCTACTAATACATAGTCAAATTCTTTTGCATTACTTTTTTGAAGCATAGCTTCCCTACCATAATATAGCTCCATTTCGCCACCAACTAAAACCTGTATTGGTAAGTTTTTTTGAATTTCTTGAATTTCATTTTTAATTTTTAAAGTATGCTCTATGCCTTTATCAGTGTATAAATGATTTGAAATTCCAATTTTTTTAATACCTTCTTGAGCGCAGTATGGAAGATACGATTTTAAGGTTGTATCAGAAGGCGCACATGCAGAAAGATTAGTGTGAAGATGTAGGTCTGCAACACAAATATTATTTAATTTCATTTTAACATACCCCTAGGCACACAAGATTCATTTATCCCACGTTAAGTAGTTTCGGTCGGTTTTATGCGTTGTATACGTTCCCATAAAAACCACAAACCGCAAGGATGTTCTCCCTGCGGTTTAATTTTAAACATCACGGCTAAACCGCCGAAAATCTTTTTTCTTTATTATATCATATTTGCCCCAAAAAGCAATAAAATTGTTCTAGTTATATTAATACAACACATAATCCTTAAAAGAAACTACATTATTTTTAATTAAATAGTATATTGATATTTTTATGACATTATGATAAAATTACTACAATAAATTTTTAAAAGGTGATATTTTATGAAAACTGTTGTTTCGGTTATAGGTAAAGATGCTGTAGGTATTACAGCAAAGGTTAGTGGACTTTGCGGTGAATGTAATGCCAATATTTTGGACATTACACAGTCGGTTTTGCAGGATATGTTTGTAATGGTTATGCTTACCGAAATTAAGGAGCTTAACTGCAGCTTTGCTGAATTTTCCGATAAGATGAAAGCACTCGGCAAAGAAAACAATCTTGATATACGTGTTATGCACGAGGATATTTTCAATTCAATGCACAGAATTTAAGAGGTTTTAAAATGATTAACATTCACGACATAATGGAAACCATAAATATGATTTCCGAAGAAAATCTTGACATACGCACAATTACAATGGGTATTTCTCTATTGGATTGCTGTGACTCTGACCCGGAAAAAGCGTGTGAAAAAATTTATAACAAAATAACCCGTTTAGCAGGTAACCTTGTTAAAACAGGTGAAGACATTGAAAAGGAATTTGGTATTCCGATTATAAATAAGCGTATTTCGGTAACCCCCATCGCTATGATAGTGGCATCCTCGGGCGGTGATCCCGTTATGTACGCCAAAACCCTTCAAAAAGCGGCTGATGCCACAGGCGTTAACTTTATAGGCGGTTATTCGGCGCTTGTACACAAAGGCTTTTCTGCCGGGGACGAAGCGCTTATCCGTTCAATTCCCCGTGCTTTATCAGAAACTACGAACGTTTGCTCAAGCGTAAATATTGGCTCGACAAAAGCGGGCATAAATATGGATGCCGTAAAGCTTATGGGACAGATTGTTCGTGAAACAGCCGAAATTACGGCTGACCGCGAATGTATTGGCTGTGCAAAGCTGGTTGTATTTTGCAACGCTGTTGAGGATAATCCCTTTATGGCAGGCGCTTTTCACGGCGTGGGTGAGCCCGACTGTGTTATTCACGTCGGTGTTTCGGGCCCGGGTGTTGTGCAGGCGGCAATAAAAAAACACCCGAATGCTACTTTGGGTGAATTGGCCGAGGTTATAAAGCGCACCGCATTTAAAATTACAAGAATGGGTCAGTTAGTAGGTAATGAAGCTTCAAAGCGTTTGGGTGTTCCCTTTGGTATTGTTGACTTATCCTTAGCCCCCACCCCTGCTATTGGTGACTCGGTTGCACATATTTTGGAAGAAATGGGTCTTGAATGCTGCGGTATTCACGGCACAACCGCCGCTTTGGCAATGCTTAACGATGCCGTTAAAAAGGGCGGCGTTATGGCATCCTCTTATGTTGGCGGCCTTTCGGGCGCATTTATTCCCGTTACTGAGGATGCAGGTATGATTGATGCCGCGCGCTCCGGCGATTTGACCCTCGAAAAGCTTGAAGCTATGACTGCCGTTTGCTCGGTTGGTCTTGATATGATAGCCATTCCGGGCGAAACCCCCGCTGAAGTCATTTCAGCAATTATTGCCGATGAAGCCGCAATCGGTATGGTAAACTCTAAAACCACTGCCGTTCGTGTTATACCCGCAATTAACAAATCAAAGGGTGAGGAGCTTGATTTTGGCGGTCTTTTGGGCTCGGGTCCGATAATGGACGTTAACCTTAATAAATTACCCACTAAATTTATTGACCGCGCAGGTCGAATTCCCGCACCGATGCAAAGTCTTAAAAACTAGGTGATTTTATGAAGCTTTTATTTAAGCAACGCATGTTTTCATGGTTTGACAGTTATGATATTTTTGACGAAGACGGCAACACAGTTTACACCGTTAAAGGCCAACTGTCTTGGGGACACCTTTTGAAAATTTATGACAAAAACGGCAACGAGGTCGGCACCGTAAAGCAAAAAATATTCTCGTTTTTGCCAAGGTTTGAAATTTATAAGGGTGAGCAATATCTTGGCTGTATCAGCCGTGAATTCACACTTTTCAAACCCCGTTATAACATTGATTTTAACGGCTGGCAGGTTGAGGGTAATTGGTTTGAATGGGATTATAACATTTTAAATCGCCAAAATATTCCGATAGCCGATATCTCAAAGCAACTTTGGAACTGGACCGACACCTACATAATAAATGTTTATAACCCCGATGATGCGTTGTACGCCTTAATGCTTGTTTTGGCAATCGACGCCGAAAAATGCTCAAGGGATAACTAACAAAAAAGTCTGCAATACTGCAGACTTTTTTCTATTTCTTTTCCTTATTTATAATTCCAAACTGTAAAAACAGCATTATGCCAACGGTTATCGTGGCAGCCATTAGGTTAAGCACCTGCTGTGCATAAATCGTTAAGCTAAAAAAACTGTTGCCGTTTTGTTGGATATAAGTAACCAACAGGCCTGCTATAAATGTGGAAATGAAACCCGCAAGCCCTGAAAGCGACTGTGTAACTGCCAGGGAATCGGAACGGGTATCAAAAGGGACGTAATCAAAAATCAAGTTTATAAGTGCACTGTTTATACCTGCCATAGCAATACCATGGGTAGCAAAATGGAAAATACAGGCAATCTTTCCGTAGGTCAAGTTGTAACCCAAAAGGTTAATTCCCTTATTTGTAGGAAAAGCAACCGTAACCGCCAAAAAGCCTAAAAACGCAAACACGAAACAAATGCGAAGCATTTTAGCAAATGAATTTTTGTCGGCATATTTACCCAACGCCCGTGAACAAAGCACACGTATAATAGCTTGCAGAATTCCAAGCACCGAAATAAAGGTTAGGCTTAGGCTAAGCTCTTTTATCATATAAACCGAATTAAAGGGTTCAGCAATACCCGTTGCAATATGCCACATTATAAACAAAAGGGTTATTTTTTGAAGGCTTTTGTTTTTTAAAACTTCACCGATTTGTGAAAACAGCTTTTTGCTTTGTGACGGGGCAATTTTTTCTACCTCGCCTGTTAACAGCATCGACAGCGTGTGCCCCACCATTAAAATAAAAATGGTTGTGCCGCAGATAATAAATGCGGTTTTAATTTCGCCTTTAGCTTTAAAAAAGTCAACCACATTGCCCATTAAAAAGGTGAAAACCATACCACCAACAAGTGAAACAATTTCTTTATTAGCGGTAAAACTGCCTCGTATGCCGTTATCCACAAGGGACATCATCCAATTAACTTTTTTAGGATGTACAACATTATATACAAAATAAGCCAAGATAATTGCGACCACAAAAATTATTCGTTTAAGGTCTTCCGAAAGGCTGAAAAAAGGCACAACATATAAAAATGCAAATAAAAGCTGATTCAAAGCGCTGAAAATCACCACAAACCGCTTTATTTTTCGGCGGCGAATAAACATTGATATTAACTGAAACAAACCGCCTAGGGATATTATTGATGACAAAATACCCGTAAGACTATCGGAAAAACCAAGCTGTGTGGTAAGTGTTGCAAGGAACGACCCCGCTACAACAATTGATATAAAATATTCTAATGTAGCCTCTATAATATAAAGAAGCTGATTTTTGTTGTACTTGGTCTTTTGCACTTTTTCCACCTCCTAACCGGTTCAATATTTAAAAATCACCTTTATTATATCACTGCGAATTATATTTGCAACCAATTCGACAATTTTTTACAAAAATATAAATTGTTAGATTACCTCTCAGGGTTCGAATCCCCTAGTCTGATATAAATAAAAAAACCGACCAAAAGGTCGGTTTCTTTATTTGGTGATCCATCGGGGATAAATCCGCTTTGCGTATTTCGTACTCGACGACCGTTTGCTTTGCAAACAGTACCCGCCTCGCACTTCGTCGCTAAAAACAGTTCACCGAACTGTTTTTTTCACGCTTCTCACCCTCTCAGGGTTCGAATCCCCTGGTATGATATAAATAAAAAAACCGACCAAAAGGTCGGTTTCTTTATTTGGTGATCCATCGGGGATTCGAACCCCGGACACCTTGATTAAAAGAAATTGCCAAAAATGGCAATTTCTTTTAATCGAATTGAAACCACTGAAACAAAGGGTTTACTTATCGTTAAAAAAATCTGTAAACTGATTTTTAATTTGCGTGTACTCTTAATTATTTAATTTTTGAACATTGTGCATACCTTTATATGCGTTGTGTATTAAAATCTTCACATCATCGTAATTATCAGCTTGTATAAAATATTCACATCCTGTTAAGCCTACTGAAATACTATTCATTATTTCATATGCAGTTTCTATTAAATCTTCAATATCTCCCCAAGTAAATCCTTCATATATTATTTCGATATTTAATAGATTTTTTCTATCGTTATGCGCTAATTCTGCATCTCTAATTTCTTTCAGTTTTTCTCGTTTTTCATTAATACCATTGTATTTTGTTTCCAACAGTTTTATAAACTCCTTATGAGAAACACCGTTTTCCTCATACCATTTTGAAAACCACTCACCATTTTGCGAAGAAATATTTATCAATTTTTTAATTCCAAAGGCGTCTTTTTGTTCATCAAATATTTTTGCTAATTCTGTGATTATGGAAAAGCAAAGACTGCTAACTGTCAATTGCCAAAAACAATTTGATTTTTTCATTACACATTCAAACTGTTTTCCAATTCCACAAAGTTCAGTTAATTGCTTATATATTAACCTATTATTTTCTGCAATAGTTAATTTTTTAAAAAGTATACTGATACCTTGTTGCATTTCATTTTGTGTCATAGGTTTATTCCTCTGTCATTCCTACAAGTTTATAAAAACTTGTTCTTTTGGTTTCGGTCATTTCCATTGCGGTCTTTGCAGTTATTTCTCCCGCTTTCCAAGAGGAATAAACCTCTTTCCAATTATCAGGAAATGTAAGTGCGGGGCGACCTAATTTTTTGCCCTTATCCTTTGCGGCGGCTATGCCCTCTGCTTGTCTTTTGCGGGTTGTTTCGCGTTCTTGTTCTGCGATAGTTCCTAACACCTCAATTAAGATATTATTAACCATTTCAAACACCCATTCCTGACCTTCGGGCAAATTCATCATTGTTGTTGGTAAATCAATTACTTTAAGTCTTATTCCGTTATCCTTAAAGAATTGCAACTCGTTTTTTATGTCGCCCT
>SVPF01000016.1 GCA_015066005.1 Oscillospiraceae bacterium | reverse complement strand
AAGGTTGTACTGAAGGTTATATAATGAAAAAGAGTTTAAAAACAATTTTACTGTCATTGCTTGTAATGGCGCTTTGGGGCTCACTTTTCCCAATGGTAAAGCTTGGCTATGGCGCTTTCGATATAAGCGCAAAGTCTGTGCCCGATATTTTAATGTTTGCAAGCTATCGATTTATTATAAGCGGTCTTGTGGTTTCGGTATTTTGCCTTTTTAAAAAAGAAAAAATTGCCACTCCAAAGGCTAAAAGCATATTAAGTATTGTAATTATGGGCCTTTTTTCCATAGTGCTTCATTATGCTTGTACCTACATAGGCCTTAGCACTACAGATAGTTCAAAAACTGCACTTATAAAGCAACTTGGTGTACTTATTTATGTTTGCTTTGCGTTTTTATTCTTTAAAAACGAAAAGTTCAGCATATTTAAAATTATTGGTGCAATCGTTGGCTTTGGCGGAATAATAGCAATAAACTATAACCCGGACGGCTTAAGCTTTGCTATGGGTGATATTTTAATAATCGGTGCTTCTATTTGCACAGTTGTCGCAAATGTTATTAGCAAAAAATCGGTGCAGGGAAGCTCACCCTACTGGATAACGGGTATATCTCAGCTATTCGGTGGTATAGTGTTGTTTATTGCGGCGGTTATTATGGGCGCTGACTTCCTTAAATTTAATCTGACCGCAGCATTAATTTTTACCTATATATGTATTGCTTCTATTTGCTCATATACACTTTGGTACTATGTGCTTAAAAATAACAGTCTTTCAAAAATGTTTATAATTAAGTTTGCTGAACCACTTTTTGCATGCCTTTTCGGCGCACTTATTTTGGGTGAAAATATACTTAAATGGCAGTACTTTATAGCATTTTTGCTTATATCCTTTGGCATTGTTTTGGGTAATAAAAGTGACAAGACTAATATAGGCCAAAGACTTAGAAAGGAATGATGTTATGTTTGATTATAAAGTAAAAATCGGTCTTGTGGCTATGCGCCGCAATACTACCGACCGTCCAAGAGGTGCTAGCTGGAACTGGCATTCTCCGCAAGAAAGGGAAAAGGAAATTGTTGCATACATAGAAAACAATTTTAAAAGCGAAAATGTAGAATTTGTTAATACCAAGGGCTTGGGTATTGGAAATCTTATTTTTGATAACGTATCTGCTAAACAGGCAATTGAGCGTATGAAAAACGAAAATGTTGATGCTGTTGTTATTATCAACTGCAACTTTGGTAACGAGGAAGCAGCAGGAGATATTGCATTGGCTTTAGGTAAGCCCGTGCTTTTGTGGGCACCGCTTGATGAAGAATACAGTGAAGACGGTACCCGAACAACCGACTCGCAGTGCGGTATATTTGGCGTTTCCCGTCAGCTACAGCGCTTACGAGTGCCTTTTTCTAATATTCCTAGCTGCAGGGTAGATTCTGAAGATTTTAAAACAGGCTTTACACAGTTTATCCGTGTAGCCTGCATGGTGAAAAACTTTAAGGGTATGCGTATTGGTCAGGTTGGCACCCGCCCGGCGCCGTTTTATTCGGTTATATATAACGAAAGCGAGCTTTTGGAAAAATTCGGTATTAGAATTGTAACAATTAACTTTGCTGTTGTAGAGCAAAGAATGAAGCAAACAGCCGAAAACTGTAAGGAAGAAATTGCACAGTTTATAGAATATTTTAATTCGAATTATAAAATGGATGAACAAACACCCCAGTATGTTGAAGGCATGGCAACCATGGCGGTAATGTATAAAAATTTGTTCCATGAATTTGAATTGGATATTATGGCGGCTGAATGTTGGACAGCAACCCCCATAATGTTTAACGGTTTAGCCCCCTGTGCAGTATTTGGCGCTTTGAATGATTTGGGTTATATGATTGCTTGTGAAAGCGATATACATTCCGCAATGACAATGGCACTTTTAAAAGCTGCTACACTAGGTAAAGGCAAGCCACTTTTTGGTGAATTTACAGTAAGACACCCCGAGAAAAAGAATGCTGAGCTTTTGTGGCATTGTGGACAGTTCCCACTTTCTCAAAAAGCGGATGATTGCGAAGCTTGCTTGGTTAACCAGCGTGAATGGTTTAGAGCCAAGGATGGTACATATACAGTTGCGCGTATCGACCAGGAAAGCGGCAATTATATGTTATTGCCTGTTATGTGCAATACCACTGAAGGTCCAAAAACCAGCGGTACATACATCTGGGGTGAGTTTGAAGATTTGCCAAAAATTGAAAATCGCTTAATGCAGGGCCCGTACATTCATCACTTCATCGAAATTGAAGGGAATTATTTAAACGAATTGGAAGAATTTTGCAAATATATTCCCGGTCTTAGTATAGATAAAACAATAAAATAATTCTTGCAGTTATTAAGTTAAGGTGAAGGGATTTTCAAAAATTAAATATAAATAATAAAAGCTCCGCAAGGCTAATACCTTGCGGAGCTTTTATTGTATAACGAAAACCACACGCTAAGCGTGTGGTTCTAAAGAGGCTCTGCCGATGAGTGATACCGCCGCAGCGGTCGGCTCCACTTGTCAGGGGAGCTGTCAACGATGTTGACTGAGGGGTAGTTTGAGAGTATTTTTCTCTCCCTCCGTCTTTTTGCCTTATGGCAAAAATCCACCTCCCTCATCAGATGGAGGCTGACTGCCGTATATACGGCAGTAGGGCATCTTTGCAAAAGGTAGATTATTCGATGGACTTTCAGTCCCGCCAGTAACAGCGGCTTATAGCCGTAGAGCAAACTACCGGCTAAGCCGGTAGACATGGTTTAAAACATCTTCTATGCTTGCAACTATACCATAATCGGCATAATCGAAAATAGGGGCATCTTTATCGGGATTAACAGCAATAACCGTACCTGCACGCTGCATACCGACAATATGGTGCACAGCACCTGAAATGCCAACCGCAATGTAAACCGCCGGAGCAATCGTTTTGCCCGTAAGACCGACCTGTAAATTATAAGGAAGATAATCATTATCTACCATTTTACGAGTGGCTGTTATATCGCCACCCATTTTTTCAGCAAAGGCTTTTATCTTTTCAATCTTTTCTCTGGCGCCAAAGCCTATACCAACCAAAACATCTGCCGTATCCTTTTGTGTAGTGCGTACAGTCGCCATTGCGGGTATGGTAACACTTTTAATTTTTGCAACCACACTGCCTGCAAGCGCAGGGCGCACCATATATAGAATTTCACCATCGGTTTGAAGGGAGGTACAGTCAGCACAAAGACCCAGATTAAGCATTGCCGCTACCTGTGCAGAGGTTTGCTTTGAAAGACCGTCCGACCCCCAAATTACAGCGTCGGGCTTTTCCGTTTTAATATATTCAGCCATTTTGTCGCTGTTGTCAAGCGGTATAACGGTGGGATTATCGCACACAGCTTTAGCATATTCGATGGGTGCTTCACCCACACAAAATACCTTTGAAAGCTTTTTATCGCTCGTTATGGTTTGTTCTGTTTTTTCGGCATTTCTCTTAAGGGCTTCACTAATAACGGCGGGCAATTCATCGGCGGTTATATATTTGCATCTACGCCTGCCTGATGAATTTTCCTTGGTTTCAAGCACACGGGTGGGCGAACCCGTAAGACCTATGCGGTTTAAATCAGCTTTTAAGTCATTTGCTGTCCAAACCTCTACCTCACCCATTTTTGAACGAATCGAAGGCAACCGTAAATTATTAATACGTTCAACCGTTAAGAGTGTGGGTGATTTTGTAGTTATTTCGCCGAAATCACGTGTTTTGCAGGTGATTTCATTTTCGCTTATTGCCACAATATCCATTACATTGGTAATGATATTTGCCTTAGCATAAACTGAAAGCATTGGTCCTGTTTGGGCCGTATCACCAACTAGGGTTTGACGACCGCAAAAAATATAATCGGGTTTTATCTTTTTTATTGCAAGCGCCAAGGTATAAGCGGTTGCAAGGGTGTCCGCGCCGGCGAAAGCCTTGTCAGACAAAAGTATTGCCTTTTTTGCACCCAAACGGGTAAGTCTTAACAAAAAGTCCCTTGCGGTTAAAGGCCCCATACTTAAAAGGGTAATTTCGCCGCCGATTTTAAGCGCTTCCTCGTAAGCGCAAGCATCAAATGGATTAATTTCACCGTCTAGACCTTGGCGAATGCAAACAACAATTTTCATACCTTAGTTTTCTCCAAAAATTATCTTGCCTGATATATTGGTGCAAGTGCATCATGTATTTTTTTATAATCACCAAACACCTTGCAATATTTTGCTGTATTATCAGGATTGGGATAGGTTATATCCACTTCCTTTACACATTTCCGGACAGCATCCTCGGCATTTTTAAACACGCCGACAGCAATACCCGCAAGCATTGCCGAGCCGAATGACGAATCACTGCTTTTAACGGTTTTTAAAGCTATACCTAAAGCGTCAGCAATCATTTGGCGCCAAAGCGCACCCTTTGTTCCGCCGCCAATTGCAGTTGCAACGGTGTTATATGGAATATTAAGCGAATCGAGATAGGCCTTGCTTTCAAGAAGTGAATATGCAACACCCTCCAAAACGGCACGGGTAAAGTGCGCCTTAGTATGTGTTGCGCGTACCCCCGTAAAGCTACCGCAAAGCATAGGGTCAGCGTAAGGGGTTAATTCACCGTTTAAATATGGGTGGAAAATAAGCCCGTCACAGCCAATTGGAATTTCCTTTGCGCCATCATCAAGCTCTTTATACTCACCGCCAAAGGTGTCGCGATACCATCTATAAGACGCCGCGCAGGATTTTGTAGCTGTACCCGGATACCAAAGTCCGTTTGAAATGTGTGAATAATTAACCAAATGCCTGTCGGGATAGGGCTTGTCGGTTATAACACAAATACGCCCTGCAGTTGCAAGCTTAACCGTAACGTCGCCCTTTTTAACCGCACCCGAAGCGAAAACCTCCATTACCGTGTCGGTCGTGCCGCAAATAACGGGCGTTTCAACTGCTAAGCCTGTTTCCTTTGCTGCCTTTTCGGTAACCTTTCCTATAATATCGGTCGGGTTTTTAAGTGGCGGCAGCATATCAACCGTTATACCTGCCATTTCACAAAGTTCTTTGTCCCAGCAGCCCTTAACACAGTCATAAAGCATACTTCCCTGCGCTTCAATATGGTCGGTGCAGTAAGTATTTGTAAGAAAATAACGAACATAGTCCTTTTCAAAGAAAATATATGCCGTTTTTTCAAAAATTTCGGGCTTGTTGGTTTTAAGCCAAATAAGCTGAGGTAATGTCCAAATAGTGTCAGGCTTATGGAAGGTTTTAGCAAAAATCGCATCGCCTTCCTGTTCCCTTAAGGCGTCGGCCTCCTTGCGTGAACGGGTATCAGTCCAATGAATTGCGTTATATAAGGGCTTAAAATCCTTATCACACACAAGGGATGTATGTGTTGCCGAATCAAGCGCAACCGCAAGAATATCACAGGCATTTATGCCACTTTTTGAAAGTAACGCCCTGCTGTTTTCACACAGCGCGTTTATCCAATCCTGTGGGTTTTGCTCCGAGGCCCCATTTTCGGGATAAAGGGTTGGATATTCAACCGTATTTTCAGCAATTATATTGCCTACTTCATCAATTAAGGTGGCTTTGGAAGCCCCGCCGCCAAAGTCTATACCTAAAAGATATTTCATAGCATTCTTTCCTTTATTATCTATGTGCTATCCAGTCGTGTTCGGGGTCATTGCTACGGTTAAAGCCCTGATAATCGCCTGCCATAAGCCACAAGAAATAGGTCTGATAGCCGGGGGTAGCAACGGTGGTGTGATAACCGTAAGGGAATTCAACCAATTCATCGTTTTTAACACGATATGCTTCATCAATTTCACCGTCTGCGGTGTAAAGGCACTGAACGGCAAAGCCTTTCTTGGGGTCGAAAAGGAAGTAATAAATTTCTTCAGCAATACATTCTGTAGGCATATTGTCCTCATCGTGCTTATGGGGCGGGAAGCCTGCCCAGTTACCTTCGGTGCAATAGCATTCACCAATGGTGAGAATTTTTGCATTAGAGTTGCCGTCAATAATAAAGCTGGTTTCACGCTGGAAGGGTACTTCACCCAAAAGCTTTAATACAACGTGGTCCTCACGTAAAACTTGGGGCTCGGTTTTTTCCTTTACAGGTGTTGCACAAACAGCGATTTTAATATCATCAAGAGCGGTAATTTCGCAAACAGTTTCTATCGGCATATAAAAGCTTTCAGCCTTGCGGTTTTCGAAAACAGTCATACGATTACCAACATTTTCCCATGTTAAATCACCTGCTTTAACATCACAGTGACCCTGAAGCATAATAAATGCAGTTTCCTTATCCTTGGTGTCAAAAGAAAGGCTTTCGCCTTTGGATAATTCAATAATACCAAATTCAAGTTTTTTAAGCGAACATTCGCCAATTTTACAAATAGGTGTATATCCCTTTGTGGAAACGTAAGCCTTTTTATAATTATAACTCATAACCATTCTCCTTTAAATAAGCTTTAGTAGTTTCAAAGTTGGGCACACTTTCACGAGCGCCAACACCCGTGCATTTAAGACCCGAAACAGCGCTACTGAAATGACAGCATTTAAGATAATCATAACCCTTGCAAACTGCCGCCGCAAAAGCGCCGTGAAATACGTCACCTGAGCCGTTAGAATCAACAACCTTTGCGGGATAAATTGGATAAGCGGTAATGCTTTCACCATCGTAAATTATACCGCCCTTTTTACCTTGTGTAATAACTACAACTTCGGGTGAATAGGTATCAAATAATTTTTTAGCAGCTTCTTCGGCAGTAGCACAGCCTGTATGACCAAGCGAAAATTCTTCAGACGGAATCATAATATCGGTTAAAGCTAAAAGCTTTTCAACCCCGTCATATAACCCGCCGCAGTCATAAAGCACCTTTGTGCCGTTATCCCTTGCAATTTTCGCGGCTTCAACCGCTGCTGACATTTCGTTACCGTCAACCATTAAAATTTCCGCTTCTATTATAGCCTTTTTTTGTTCATTATTCAATGCCAAAGGTGGTAAATTACCCTTGTCGAAAACACAGGTGCGGGTGGCTGTATCAGCACAAAGCCATAAAACCGATGCAAAAGAACGGTAACCCGATTTAACTTCAATATAATCGGTATTAACGCCGTATTTTATAAAGTCTTCCTTTAAAAATTTACCGCCGTTATCATCCGATAAAACACCGATGTATGCGGTGTCTTCACCCAACTTTTGTGCCGCAACAAGACCCGTTGCAACAGGGCCGCCACCTGCAGTTTTGCTGGCAGTAGCACGCATTTTAGTATCTTCGGTTGGGTATGTAGGAATATTATAAAGAGTATCAAATACATTTGCACCGATACCAACAATTTTAGACATAACAACTGTCCTTTCATATGCGATTACAACACCGCCTAAAAAAGACGGTGTTGTATAATTCAATTAAGCTTTACCGTTTGCACCAACAAGACGAATCTTGTCAATTGCCAATGCTTTAACAGCATCAATAGGCTTTTTCATAAATATGTCAATTGCAAGACTGCGGTTTGGGTCCTGAAGAGTTTCAAGTGTAGCATCTGCAAAGGTACAGCATACGTCAGTACCGATGTTCATTTTACGGATGCCTGCTTTAATTGCAGCTTTAACCTGGTCGTCGGGGATACCTGAGCCGCCGTGTAAAACAAGAGGAGTTCCGCCTGTAGCTTCACGGATAGCCTTTACCCTTTCAATGTCAAGACAAGGTGTCTTTTTGTAATGACCGTGTGCATTACCAATTAAAACTGCAAGGCAGCAAACACCTGTTTTCTTAACAAAGTCAGCAGCTTCGGCAGGGTCGGTGTATTCTTCCATAGCTTCATCGTTAACTGTACCAACGTGACCTAATTCGCCTTCAACACCAACATCAATAGCATTGCAAATATCAACAATATGCTTTGTATTAGCTACATTTTCTTCATAAGGATGAACTGAACCGTCGTACATAATACCGGTAGCACCCCAATAAAGAATTTTTTGCGCTTCTAATTCAGAGGGGCCATGGTCAAGGTGGAAGCAAACAGGAACGCTGGCTTTTTTAGCAGCTGCAAGAATTACAGGTGCCACATAATAACCAACCTCTTCATTAATAAGACGGGGATACATTTGAATTATAACAGGTGCTTTTTCTTCTTCAGCAGCCTTGATAACACCCATAACGGTTTCAACATTGTATACGTTAAAGGCAGGAACGCAGAATTCACCTTTTTCTGCCATATCAATAATTTGTTTTAAATTAACTAACATTTTTAATACCCCTTAGCCTAGAATTAAATCTTCAATAGAAAGAATTTTAACCTTATCCTGCTCTACATTGTTAAGTGATACATATTCACCAACACAGGCGGTAACTATAGTATCCGCACCGATAGAGGTTGCATTGAAAATTCTTCTTTCGGCAACAAGCTTCATAACCTCAGGCATGTACTGGGCCATAAGAATATTACCTGCCCAAACAGTTTCAGCGCGGTTTAAAAGCATTTCACCAAGAACTGCGTAGGACATAATAATTTCGCGGGCTTCTTCGGTTTCCTCCAAGTCACGTGAAAGCTGATATGGATCTTGGAAAACAACAGCCTTACCGCTGTTTTTAGCCTCAAGCTTGCCGTCACGCAAAAGAGAAGCAACGAAAGAAGTGTATGTAACAACGTTTGCCTTGGTTTCAATGCCATATTCCTTATAAAGCTGCTTAATAGCCTTTGCATCATTGGGGTCATAAACAACAACGGTGTTGTAGTTATCAAGCACTTTAGCGCAAGCTGTCATTTGGTCTTTTGTCTCGTTTGCAGCACCGATAAGGAAATCGAGCTGAGCGCCTGTGGGTGCTTCATTTTCTAAAACGCTGAAATCAACACCTGCTTTTTCAAGCACCTGAATTGCCTTAAGAGCCTGTTTGCAAGCCATAAACTTAGCATCAACACCCAAAAGTAAAAGGGTATCCTTTTTGTCAGCGTGTGCTTTAACAGCTTCAGCTAATGTGGGGCAAACTTCGGTCTTGCCGTAAGCGTTGCCGGTTTCTAAGCAGTTATCAATTAAAGCATTGATATAATCGGGGGTTTTACCTTCCAAAGCTGCCTGTAAACGAGTTTCCTTTGTAAACATTACAGGGTCCCAACCGGTGATGCAATCGTGAACGCAAGCGCCGCAGGTGCAGCATTCATAAATATTATCCATAATTTCTTCAAGTTCAATTGCTTCGCGGTTTACAAGTGAGATACCAAGTGCGCGGGCACGGGCTGTATTTCTTTCCTGACCGGTAGCGTTACCGATAGGGCAAATATGGTGACACATCCAGCAAAAACGGCAGGAATCAACGTGTTGTTTGCATTTTTCTGACATTATCATAGTTCTATACCTCCCTATATATTAAAGACCGAGCTTGAACGGATTCATAATACCGTTGGGGTCTAACTGCTTCTTAATACCTTCAAATACCTGCATTGCAGGGCCATATTGTTCTTTCATAAGACGGCCAAGCTTAATACCAACGCCGTGATGGTCATTAACAACACCGCCGTGAGCTAAAGCGGTACGAACACCGCAGGTCCAAATTGCTTGGTGTAAACGAAGTGCTTCAACGGGATCCTCAGGAACATCCTTACCGTCAACGATAAAGCGGTCGTAAACCATTGCGCCCCATTCATACCAGTGTGAGAAGTGAGCGATAAATTTAGCTTGTGGGAAGTTGGTTTCAATTGCTTCCTTCATTGCCCAGTAAATTTCTTCAATCTTGCCGTAGGGTGCGATAGTATCCATTGTACCGAAGCACTGAGGAATGTCCATCATATGACCGGGGTAGAAGAAGGTAATCTTTTCCTTCCACCATTTTTCGCCGTATTCACTGCCGAGGTCTTCTGCGCCGTATTTTGCAAAGGTTTCAAGAAGAATCTTTTCTTCAACCTCTACCATTTCTTTAACGCCTTCGTACGCAACGTTCATAAATGCACCCTTGCGTTCAACACCAACGATTTTCTTAATGAGTGAAGCAGTTTCAGCTTCATCATAAAGACGCATAACAGAGGGCTTGAATTTTTGTAAAAGCTCGCGGCTTGCCTTAAATGCGCCGTTCATATCCTGGAATAAGAAGCCACGGAAGCGGCGTTCTTCGGGTTGGTCAAAGATACGGATTTGTGCCTTTGTGATGATACCCAATGTACCTTCAGAGCCAATGAAAATTTGGTTAAGGTCGGGACCTGCCGCATGCTTAGGAGCAGAACAGGTTTCAATAATATCACCGTTAGGAAGAACAACCTCCATTTTAAGTACCATATCATCGATCTTACCATATTTGGTAGAAACAACACCGATACCGCGGTGAGCAAGGAAGCCACCAACAGTTGAACAAGTAAGTGAAGAGGGATAGTGCATTGTTGCCTTACCAACTTCGTTTGCAGCCCATTCGATGTGCTTATAAATAGCACCTGTGCCACATTCTATGTACATACCTTCGGTGTTAACCTCGTAAATTTTGTTCATTCTTTTAGTATCAAGAATAATACCGCCACAAACGGGAATAGCACCACCTTGAGTACCGCCACCTGCGCCCCAAGTGGTAACGGGAAGCTTGTAGTAGTTAGCAATTTTCAAAACCTTTGATACCTCGGTAGCATCCTTAGGGCATACAACATACTGTGCTTCAGGCATACGACAGCCACGGTCAGCCCACATGCGTGAAAGCCAGTAATAGTCAACGCTGTGTGTAACCTTGTCGATAGCGCGAGTAGAACAGTTTTCAACGCCTACTGCATCTTCAAGCTCGGTTAAAATCATTGCGAATAAAAATTCATTCATTTGGATTTGCATTTTCATATCTCCTTTTAAGTATTTTTATCTGCCTTAAGATTTGGGAAGTACTTACAAAATTTGTTTTTGGAAAGTTCCTCAATTTTGTGTACGCCTATATTTTAACATTCCACAAATCAATTTGAAATGTCAAATATGTGATTATTTTTGTAAAAAACGATACAAAACCTGCGATTACGTGGCACCATACTTTTAATGAATACAAAAGGAGTGCAAAAATTTTATGAAAGTAATAATGCAAAGGTAAATACTAAGTTTAAAAATAGGAATTTAATTTTTTTATAAAATGTTTTGCCTTTTTGTTAAAGATATATTATAATGTATTATGAATAAATGTATGAGGTGGTAAGTTATGGCTACAAATTACACCGTATCCCTTGAAAAAATTGTTAAGGAATTTTCACTTAAAGTGTTAAATGCACCCGCTCCTCTTGCGGAGATTTTGATTTCATCTAACGAAATTAACCGCCCAGGTCTTCAAATGGCGGGGTATTACGAATTTTTTGATGAACGCCGTATTCAAATTATTGGTAAATCAGAGGAAAGCTTTATTGGGCATTTTACTAATGAAAAGGCTGAACAGCGTATTCGCGATTTTTTCTCAAAAAAGCCGTCGGCTGTGGTTGTTTGCCGTGATTTAGAATTTGGTGATAAATATATTGAAATCGCTAAGGAATGCGGCATTCCGCTTTTACAAACGGGCGAGTCTACCTCTGCATTTTCGGCAGCGCTTATTGCCTTTTTAAACCTAAATTTAGCACCCCGTATGACACAGCACGGCGTTTTGGTTGAGGTTTACGGCGAAGGTATTTTGCTTATGGGTGACAGCGGTGTAGGTAAAAGTGAAACCGCAATTGAGCTTGTAAAGCGCGGCCATCGTCTTATTGCCGACGATGCGGTAGAAATTCGCCGTGTATCCGATAAATCGCTGGTGGGCACAGCACCCGATAATATCCGTCATTTTATTGAGCTTCGCGGCATAGGCATTATTAACGCAAGCCGTATTTTCGGTGCGGGCGCAGTAAAGCTTACCGAAAAAATTGACCTTGTTATTAACATTGAACAATGGGATATAACAAAGCAGTATGACCGAATCGGCCTTGAACAGCAAACAACCGAGCTTTTGGGGCTTAAAATCCCATCACTTACAATTCCCGTAAAGCCGGGGCGTAACCTTGCGGTTATAATTGAGGTTGCCGCTATGAACAACCGCCAGAAGAAGCTTGGTTATAACGCTGCTGAGGACCTTCTTAAAAAGCTTGGTATGACCGATGATGAGCCTACCGATACCGAGGTAAACCCCTTTTAATATAATTTAGGAGCCGTAATGATGCCCTTTTTATCTTTTTGTAAGGAAAAATGCATAACAGTTAAGCAAAACGAATGTATGAAAAATCACACCAGCTTTAAAATTGGCGGCGAATGTGATTACTTTGTTGTGCCTGAAAATGCCGAACAGCTTAAAGCGGTAATTCAAAAAGCAAGCCAGCTTGAAATGCCTTATTTTATTTTGGGTAAGGGTTCAAACCTTTTGGTGTCTGACCAAGGCATTGAAGGTGTTGTAATTTCACTTTGCGGGCTTGATAATATTACCGTAAACGGTCAAGAAATCACTGCATCGGCAGGGGTAAGTGTGGCTTCCCTTTGTACCACCGCTTTAGAAAACGGTCTTTCAGGGCTTGAATTTGCTTACGGTATTCCGGGCAGTGTGGGCGGCGGACTTTATATGAATGCAGGCGCCTATGGCGGAGAATTTTGCGACACGGTTATAAGGGCTGAATATTTAACTAAAGACGGCCAAATTAAAGAAATTGGCATAAAAGATATGGCGCTTGGCTACCGCACAAGTGTGTTTAAAACAAACGGCGGTGTAATTTTGTCGGCGACCTTTAGGCTTGAGAAAGGCGAAAAGGCGGAAATCAAGGCCAAAATGGATGATTTTTTAAACCGCCGTAAAACCAAGCAGCCGCTTGAATACCCAAGCTCCGGCAGTACCTTTAAGCGCCCAACGGGTTATTTTGCGGGTGCGCTTATTGAACAAAACAATCTTAAAGGTGCGTCGGTCGGTGGGGCAAAGGTCAGCGAAAAGCACGCGGGCTTTGTTATAAATTATAATAATGCCACCGCAAACGATGTTAAAGCCCTAATGGTGAAAATACAAAAGACTGTAAAAGAAAATAACGGGGTAGAATTAGAGCCCGAAGTAATTTTTGTAGGTAGAAAGTAATGCAGAATCTTATTAAAAAATTTAACGAGCTTAATATTGAAGGTATGCCGGAGCTTAAAAAGCTTTACGGCCATAAGGGCGATTTTGTTAATAATGAATGTAAGCTGCCAAACGGCAAAATTGCAAAAATTTTAGATGATAACAAAATGTATTATATTGCCGAGTTACCTAAAGAAAACAGCGACCGCTGCTTTGGTCTTGTTACTGATAAAAAGCAGCTTGTGGTGTTTGAATACGGTGAAGGCGGCAAGGATACCGAGCTTGTTATTTGGAAGAGGATATAAAATAATGTCTTTTTGCAGTGATGTTAAAAATGAACTTATAAACATAAGGCCGTCCGCTTGCTGTAAGCCGTCATATATATATGGGTTTATGCTTTTCGGAAGGTCTTTTTCTATAAAGAAAATTTCACTTCAAACAGGTAACGAAAATGTTGCCAAGGCCTATGCCGATTTAATTAAATTTAACTACGGTGCCGATGTTAAAATTACCTGTGGCGGCAGTAAAAGGCCTACATATAAAGCAGAAGTAGAATCGGCTTCCGACCGCCTTAAAATATTGGCTTTAATTGATTTTGGCATAAATGAAACTGTTATTGACCGTAGCTTATTCCAGCGTGATTGTTGCCCGCTTTCCTTTATCCGCGGGGCTTTTTTGGCTTGCGGTAATATTAACGACCCTGAAAAAGAATACCGCGCCGAATTTTCGGTTAAAAATGAAGCACTTGCTAATGATTTGGACGAGCTTTTACAGCAATATGATATTTTTATGAAGAAAACCCAAAGGGGAACGGCAACCATACTTTACACCAAAGACAGCAGTATGATTGAGGACCTTTTAACCCTTATGGGCGACACCCACCGCACCCTTCAAATTATGGACGCTAAAATTATGAAAAGCGTTAAAAATAATATTAATCGCCAGCGTAATTGTGACAATGCAAATATTACAAAAACGGTTGAGGCATCCATAAAACAGCGCAAGGCCATTGAATATTTAGAACGGGCGGACAGGCTTTTAAGTTTACCGCAAGAGCTTTTAGATGCAGCTTTACTTCGCAAAAATAACCCTGAAGCAACACTGAAAGAGCTTTGTAAAATTTCACCTACACCCATTACGGTTTCGGGACTTAATCATAGGCTTAATAAAATTATTGAGATTTATGAACAATGCCTTCACCTTGAGGGGAAGGCTTAAAAGAGGAAATGCACTGATGTTTAAAAACGGTCTTTTTTTCAAAGTAAAGCCCATCAAAGAATATGAACTTAATATTGAAAGGGATATAGTATTAGAACGCCTAATGGAGCAAAGCGGTGTCTGCCGTGATGAAGACAGTAACGGTTTACCTATTGAGTTTCGTTGTTTTAAAGATGGCACTTTTTGGGTTAATGATACAAACAGAAAGCGTGACCGACAGTTTTTGTTACAGGGTGAAGTACTGAGCGAAAACGGCAAAACGAAAATTAAAGTGGATTCAGTTAATGACAAAAGTGCTTTTGCTTTTAGAGTTTTCGGTTATGTATTTCTTGGAGTAGTTGTTCTTGCGGGTGTGGTTCATATATTGGTTTTTGAACCGAATTTTGATGCGCTTTTATTATCAAAGTATGGTTTGGCATTAGTAGTTTGTGGCATATTGATAGGTATGTCATTTAAAGAAAAAGCCTCAATTCCTGTTGATGAAAAAATAATGCTAAATGAAATTGAACGAAGAATAAACGGCGTAATCAAATGGAATGATTGATTATTGAAAGGAGATGGCAATTATGAATTTTACACATTTGCACGTGCATACCGAGTATAGCTTACTTGACGGCTGTGCCCGTATAAAGCAGCTTATTGACCGTGCGGCTGAAATGGGTCAAAAAAGCATTGCCATCACTGACCACGGCGTTATGTACGGCGTGATAGATTTTTACAAATATGCAATAAAAAAGGGTGTAAAGCCGATTATCGGGTGTGAGGTTTACGTTTCAACCCGTAGCCGCTTTGATAAGCAAAAGGGTCTTGACGGTTACACCCATTTGGTGCTTTTGTGCAAGGATAATGAGGGGTATCAAAACCTTATTAAGCTTGTTTCGGCAGGCTTTACCGAAGGCTTTTATTCAAAGCCCCGTGTTGACCGTGAGCTTATTAAGAAGTATTCCAAGGGATTAGTGTGTCTTTCTGCTTGCCTGGCGGGTGAAATTCCCCGTGCTTTAATGGATGGGGATTATGAAAAGGCAAAGCAAACTGCACTTTGGTATAAATCGGTCTTTGGGGAGGATTTTTACCTTGAAATTCAGGACCACGGTATAGCCGAGCAAAAGCTTGTAAACCCACAAATTATACGAATTGCAAACGAATGTGACATATCTCTTGTTGCCACGAATGATGTGCATTATATAAACGATACCGATTATAAAATGCACAAGGTTTTGGTTTGCATTCAAACTGCAACCAAAATTACCGATGATAACATTTTGGAATTTAAAACTAACGAATTTTATCTTAAAAGCTATGAGCAAATGGCGGCTCTTTTCGGCAGCACACCCGAAGCGCTTGAAAATACAAACAAAATTGCCCAAAAGTGTAATGTTACCTTTGAATTTGGCAAAATTAAGTTGCCACGCTTTGATATAGGCGACCGTGACCATTTTGAGTATTTTAAAGAAAAATGCTTTGACGGGCTTTATAAAATTTACGGTGAAAAGCCTGCGCGGGAATATATTGACCGCTTGAATTATGAGCTTTCGGTTATAAATAAAATGGGTTACGTTGACTATTTTTTGATAGTAGCCGACTTTGTAAACTATGCTAAAACACACGACATTCCCGTTGGCCCCGGTCGTGGCTCGGGTGCAGCATCCCTTGCGGCGCAATGCATTGGCATTACAGGCATTGACCCCATTAAATATGACCTTTACTTTGAACGATTTTTAAACCCCGAACGTGTTTCAATGCCTGACTTTGATATTGATTTTTGTTATGTTAATCGGCAAAAGGTTATTGATTATGTAATCGAAAAATACGGTGAGGACCACGTTTCCCAAATTGTAACCTTTGGTACGCTTGCTGCCCGCGCGGCAGTGAGGGATGTCGGCAGAGCAATGGATGTGCCGTATGCCCTTTGTGACAAGGTTGCAAAGCTTATTCCGCAAGCGGTTGGTATGACAATTGCCCGCGCGCTTGAGGGCGGGCGTGAGCTTCGCGAGCTTTACGAAAATGACGCGGCAGTTAAAGAGCTTATTGATATGGCAATGAAGCTTGAGGGAATGCCCCGCCATGCATCTACCCACGCTGCAGGCGTTGTTATTTCGGATAAGCCTGTTGCTGAATATGTACCGTTAGCGGTTAACGATGAAGCCACCGTTACACAGTTCACAATGACCTCGCTTGAAGAGCTTGGTCTTTTGAAAATGGACTTTTTGGGGCTTCGAAATTTAACTATTATTGATGATACCCAAAAGTATATCCGCCTTGAAGAGCCCGATTTCGACATTGAAAAAATACCCCTTGATGATAAAGCCACATATAATATGATGGCTAAGGGTAAAACCCTTGGTGTATTTCAGTTTGAATCAGATGGAATGAAAAACGTGCTTAGGCAGTTAAACCCCGAAAGTATTGAGGATTTAACGGCGGTTTTATCGCTTTACCGTCCGGGACCTATGGATTCTATTCCACGTTATATAGAAAACCGCCACAACCCCGATAAAATTAAATATGATATACCCGCGCTTGAGTCGATTTTGGGTGTAACCTACGGCTGTATTGTTTATCAGGAACAGGTAATGCAGGTGTTCAGAACTTTGGCGGGGTATTCTTTGGGAAGAGCAGATATCGTCCGTCGTGCGATGGCTAAAAAGAAGCACGAGGTTATGAAGCGCGAAAAGGAATTTTTCCTAAATGGCGAAAAGGACCAAAACGGTAACGTTATAAGCCATGGTGCTTTAGCCTTTGGCATAAGTGAAGAAGCGGCCAACAAAATTTTTGACCAAATGTCAAGCTTTTCTTCTTATGCCTTTAACAAGGCGCACGCCTGTGCATATTCCTTTGTGGCTTACCGCACAGCCTATCTTAAATGTCATTACCCGTCAAAATATTTTGCGGCTTTAATGACCAGTATGATGGATAGCCCCCTAAAAATTTCGCAGTATACTGCCGAATGCTTAAAGTCAGCCATTAAAATTCTGCCCCCATCGGTAAACCACAGTTATCCTCATTTTTCACCCGAAGGGGAAAACATTCGTTTTGGTCTGTTGGCAATTAAAAATTTAGGCCTTGGCCTTATTGAAAGACTTATAAACGAACGCGAGCAAAACGGTAAGTATGAATCGTTTTACGATTTTTGCCTTCGCAATTATTCCCGCGAATTCAACCGTAAGGCTCTTGAAGGCCTCATAAAAAGCGGAGCTCTGGACTGTGTATGCAATAACCGCCGCGAAATGCTTTACAACATCGATGCGGTGCTTTCAGCAGTTGAAAACGAGCGCCGTTTTTCAGGACAAGGTCAGCTAAATTTGTTTGAGGAAATGGGCTCGCCTAATGTGTTTGAGCCTATAAAGGTGCCCGAAATGTCACGCGATATGCTGTTGTCACTTGAAAAGGAGGCAACGGGACTTTATTTATCGGGTCACCCAATGGATGATTATGCTGCCTTCCTTAAAAATGCAAAATATGAAGCCCTTGCCGATATTGCAACGGGTAAATATCCCGACGGCAAGCGTGTTACGGTTGCGGGTATTATAAGCGGTGTAAAGGTGCGCCAGCTTAAAAATAACAACCTTTTGTGTACCGCTTTAATTGAAGATGTTTCGGCATCTGTCAGCGTTACGGTGTTTGCAAACGCTTATGCCAGCTACAAGCCTCTTTTAACTGATGCAAAGCCTGTTATTTTAACGGGGCGTGTGTCTGAAAGGGAGGACAGGGATGTGGAACTGATACTTGAAAAGCTTGAAATAATACCCGAAAACCTTAAAGGCACTGCGGTTGAAAGCAAGCCAAATGTTAGGAACGGCCTTTACTTAAGGGTTAAAAGTCAGCAAAGCCCTGAATTTTCAAAGGTTCGTGAAATTTTGGGCTTTTATAAGGGTGATACCCCTGTTTACATTGTTTGTATGGACAGCGGCAAAAGGCTTTTAGCGCCCCAAAGCCTTTATGTTAAAAAAAGTGATGAATTAAACCAAAAATTGTGTGAAATTTTGGGAAGCGACAATGTAAAATTTGTGCCTTAAAATTTTTGTTGAAAAAAACATTTTTATGGTATATACTATATAATGCATATTTTAAAAAGTTAATTTCTATGGAGATGATTTATAATGAAAACTATCGGTGTACTTACCAGTGGCGGTGACGCTCCCGGTATGAATGCGGCTGTTCGTGCCGTTGTTCGCACTGCAATTGCTAACGGCATGACCGTTAAGGGTATTCGCCGTGGTTATAACGGTCTTATGGAAGACGACGTTGTTGACCTTGGTGCACGTGACGTTTCTGACATTATTCAGCTTGGCGGTACAATGCTTTACAGTGCCCGCAGCAGCCGTTTCAAGACCGAAGAGGGTATTGCAGAAGCAATAGCAACCTGCAAAAAGCACGGTATTGAAGGCATTGTTGTTATCGGCGGTGACGGTTCTTTCCGTGGTGCGCGTGACTTATCTCTTCGCGGCATTCCCTGTGTTGGTATTCCTGCCACAATTGATAATGATATTGCTTCAACTGAATATACAATTGGCTTTGATACCGCAATGAATACCGTTATAGAAATGGTTGACCGTTTGCGTGACACCTGCGACTCACACGCTCGCTGCAGTGTTGTTGAGGTTATGGGTAGAAGAGCAGGTCATATTGCGCTTCGTACAGGTCTTGCGGTTGGCGCTGTTGCAATTATAGTGCCTGAACGCGATACAGCTGTTGATGAGGTTATCGAAAAAATTGAACGCACCCGTGCCCTTGGCAAAAAGCACTTTATCGTTATGGTTGCCGAAGGTGTCGGCGGTGTTGATGAAATGGCTAAAAAGATTCAAGCCGTTACAGGCATTGAAGCCCGCGGCACTGTTCTTGGCCACGTTCAGCGTGGCGGTTCACCCACAGTTCGTGACCGTGTAATTGCTTCTCAAATGGGCTTTGAAGCTGTTAACCTTCTTAAAGAGGGTATAGGTAACCGTGTTGTTGCTTACAAGCTTGGTAAAATTGTTAATTACGATATTTATGAAGCACTTAATATGAGTAAACCGTTTGATGAGTATATGTATCTTGTTGCTGATACTACATCCATTTAATATTAAAAAGGGCCGTTTAATTCGGCCCTTTTTCAGTAAGTGAGGAATTTATTTGAAGCCAAAGGTTTTAGTCGGTATGAGTGGGGGAGTAGATTCTTCCGTTTGTGCCGCACTTTTACAAAACGACGGGTTTGAGGTTGTAGGTGTAACACTTAATTTGTTTGGTGACACTGAAAAGGCACAAGGTGATGCTAAGGCCGTGTGCGACACGCTTGGTATTCAGCACGCCGTTTTTGATTTGCAAAACGAATTTAAGCAGTTTGTTATTGATGATTTTATAAACGAATATATTGCAGGCCGTACACCTAACCCCTGCCTTGTTTGTAATCGCAAAATTAAGTTTGGCGAAATGCTTAAAATTGCCGACAAGCTCGGTTGCCAAAAAATTGCAACGGGGCATTATGCAAAGATAATTGAAAAAGACGGTCGCTTTCTGCTTTGCCGCGCTGAAGATAGGGCAAAGGACCAAAGCTATGTGCTTTACTGCTTAAATCAGGAACAGCTTTCCCGCACGGTTTTGCCGCTTAGCAGTCATTCTAAGGATGCCGTGCGCAAAACGGCTGAAGAATATTCCCTCGTAAATGCCGATAAAAAGGATAGTCAGGATATTTGCTTCGTTCCTGATGGTGACTATGCCGCATTCATTGAAAGAACAGCAAATTTTGTATCTGAAGGCGGTAATTATCTTGATATAAACGGCAAGGTTCTGGGTCAGCACAAGGGTGTTATTCGCTACACAATAGGGCAAAGAAAGGGGCTTGGTATAGCCCTTGGTAAGCCCGCCTTTGTAATTGATAAAAATCCTGTTACTAATGAAGTTATAATAGGGGATGAGGAGCATCTTTTTTATAAAAGGGTGTATGTTGAAAATCTCAATTTCATACCCTTTGATGAACTGAAGGGTGAAATGAAGGTACACTGTAAGCTGCGTTATCGCCATTCCGAACAGCCTGCAGTTATTAAGCCTTATAAAAACGGTGTGTTAGTGGAATTCAACGACCCCCAGCGAGCACCAAGTCCCGGACAGGCGGCGGTTTTTTACGATGGCGATATTGTTGTTGGCGGTGGCACTATTGTTTGCGGAATAGAATAAATTTTAAAGGCATATCCTTTTATAGAACATATAAAAGGGTGTGCTTTTTTTGGCTGATTTTTTTAAGAAATTCTTATCCTTGGCGCTTTTATCGGTTTTGCTTATAACAAATATTTTTGCCGCTACGGTTTCAAGCGAATGTGATTTAAGTGATATAAACCTACCAATTGAAACCGCAACGAATAATGCGGCAATCGGTCAAACGCTTGACATTAAGGCAAAATCGGTAATTTTAATGGAACCCAAAACCCAAACCGTGCTTTATGAAAATAATGCGGATGAAAAATTATCTCCGGCATCAATTACAAAAATAATGTCACTTTTACTGGTTATGGAAGCGCTTGACAGGGGCGATTTCACACTTGAAACTGTGGTTAATGCAAGTGAACACGCCTGCAGTATGGGTGGGTCGCAAATTTGGCTTGAGCCGAATGAGGCGATGACCGTACACGAGCTATTAAAGGCAACGGTTATTGCCTCTGCAAATGATGCCTGTGTGGCTTTGGGTGAGCTTATTTCAGGTAGTGAGGAAGGCTTTGTGGCTTTAATGAATTCCCGCGCGAAAGAGCTTGGAATGAATAACACAACCTTTAAAAACTGCACAGGGCTTGATGCCGAGGGGCATTTAACCACCGCCTACGATGTCGCAATAATGTCGAGTGAGCTTATTAAGCATGAGCTTATTAAGGATTATTCAACCGTTTGGATGGATACTCTTAGAAACGGCGAAAGCGAGCTTGTAAACACCAATAAGCTTGTACGGTTTTATAAGGGCACAACAGGACTAAAAACGGGTACAACAAGCACAGCAGGCTATTGCCTTTCGGCAACGGCACAGCGTGACGGAATGGAGCTTGTAGCGGTAGTGATGTCGGGGGAAACGAGTAACGACCGCTTTAACGGTGCTAAAAAGCTTTTGGATTACGGTTTTGCGAATTACAGCTTTTTTGAAATTGAGGCCGATTTAAAAGATGTTAAAGCTGTACCTATAAAAAAAGGTGTTGCTAAAGAAATAAAGGTTTCAGCCGACGGAAAGCTTAATTTGCTTCTGCCTAAAAGCGAAGCCAAGGAAATTACACAAAAAGTTAATATTAAAAGCGGTCTGACTGCGCCAGTCAAAAAGGGGCAGGTTGTGGGCAATGCTGACGTTTATGTCGGTGATAAATCTGTTGGTAGTATAAAAATTGTGTCTAATGACCAAGTAAACCGTCTAAATTTGTGGATAACATTTAAATGGATATTGTACGGACTGTTAATTTTGTGATTTTTTTGTAAATAATTAACTATTTACACTTGAAAATATGTTGCGGATATAGTAAAATAATAAAAAAGAATATTATATCCAGGTGAAAAAGCAATGTCCATAAAATTTAATATGTCTTACGCAAATGAATTTTTGCGTGAAAACGACCTTAAGGGTCTTGAAACTCATATCGCTCTTGCTCATAAAATGATACACGAAAAGAGTGGCTTAGGTAGCGATTTTCTCGGGTGGGTAACCCTTCCTGAAGATTATGATAAAGAAGAATTTGCACGCATTAAGCTTGCTGCTGAAAAAATTAAGAAGGATACTGATGTTTTAATTGTTATCGGCATCGGTGGCTCTTATCTCGGCGCGCGTGCCGCAATTGAATTTTTAAAGGGCCCGTATTATAACAATCTTCGCGGTGACGCGCCCGAAATTTATTTTGCAGGTAACAATATAAGCGGCGCTTATCTTAATGATATACTTAAGCTTTGCGAAGGCAAGCGTGTTTCGGTAAACATAATTTCTAAATCAGGCACCACAACCGAGCCTGCAATTGCTTTCCGTGTATTCAGAAAGCTTTTGGAGGAACGTTACGGTGAAGAGGAAGCCGCCAAGCGCATCTACTGCACAACCGACAAGGCTCGCGGCACACTTAAAAAGCTTGCCGATGAAAAGGGCTATGAATGCTTTGTAGTGCCTGATGATGTTGGCGGTCGTTTCTCGGTTTTAACCGCAGTAGGTCTTTTACCCATCGCTGCCGCAGGTGCTGATATTGATGCTTTAATGGCGGGTGCTGCCAAGGCTGCAAAAAAATACAGCAACGAAAATCTTTACGAAAATGACTGTTATCTTTATGCTGCTCTTCATAACATTTTCTATCGTAAGGGCAAGTCTCTTGAACTGCTTGTAAGCTACGAGCCACGCTTTGCAATGATGGCTGAATGGTTTAAGCAATTATTCGGCGAAAGTCACGGTAAGGACAATAAGGGTCTTTTCCCCTCATCGCTTATTTTCTCAACCGACCTTCACTCAATGGGCCAATATGTACAAGACGGTGCCCGTATTATGTTTGAAACGGTTGTTACCTTCTCAGAAAGCACGGCCGATGTTGTAATTGAAAGGGAAGAGGATGACGGTGACGGTCTTAACTTCCTTACAGGTAAGACAATGTCGTTCGTAAACCAAAAGGCATTTGAGGGTACAGTGCTGGCTCATACCGACGGCGGTGTTCCTAATCTTGAAATAAATGTAGCAAGACCCGATGAAGAAAACCTTGGCGAGCTTATTTATTTCTTTGAAAAGGCTTGTGCAATTTCGGGTTATATGTTAGGTGTTAACCCGTTTGACCAACCCGGTGTTGAAAGCTATAAAAAGAATATGTTTGCGCTTCTCGGCAAGCCCGGTTATGAATCACAAAGGGCCGAGCTTGAAGCACGCCTTTCAAAATAATTTAGATATTACTGCTTTTTGCAGTGTTATAAAAAAGGAGTTGTTATAAATGATTAAAATCATTATAGGAAAAAAAGGTTCGGGCAAAACTAAGTTATTGGCTGAAATGGTTAACGCCGCTGCCGATACAAGTCTTGGTAATGTAGTATGCATTGAAAAGAGTGACGCCCTTATCTATTCCATCAAATATAAGGCAAGACTTATTGATACTGATACCTATGCAATTAGCGGCTATGACGAATATTACGGCATGATCGCAGGCATTAAGGCAGGAAATCATGACATTACACACATTTTCGGTGATGCAACACTTCGCATCGGCGGAAGGGATTTTGAACAGCTTGCTGCCTTCTTTGAAAGACTTTCTAAAATCAGCGATGTTGAATTTATTTTCACTATTTCTGCTGACAAGGAAGAATTACCTAAGAAGATTTTTGATATTGCAGAAGTTTTAAACTAAAATAAAGTTAAGTTAATAAACGCGCCTTGGGTTTAAATTGCCTAAATTCAAGGTGCGTTTTAATCGTTTTTTGGCAATTTTTTTGCAAATAAAACCTTGACAAAATCGCTATAAATATATATAATAGTCTTTGCGACGATAGAGGTGGAAGTATGGTTATTGATTTAAAACACATTTTTGTCAATGAAAATTCTTCTTTACCTATTGAGTATTCGTTGGATTTAAGTCAGGTTGAACACGGCGGTGTTTTTCCACTCAAAAAGCCCGTTACTTTAATCGGCAGTATTTCCAACACATCCAGCCTTATAAGGTTTCAGGCTGAAATAAGCTTTCAGTTTGACGCTTTGTGTGACCGCTGCGGCAAGGATACATCAAAAACATATAAGGTAGAGGTTTCAAAATCGCTGGCCACTTCAATTGAAGGGGACGACAGTGACACAATCCTTTTAGTACCCGATATGAAGCTTGATGTGGACGATTTTCTTTATACCGAAGTAATCGTAAATCTTCCGCTTAAGCACCTTTGCAGTGAGGACTGTAAGGGCATTTGCTACAAATGTGGTAAAAACCTTAATGAAGGCGCCTGCTCTTGCGACACACGGGAAATTGACCCACGTCTTGCAAAGCTGGCTGAACTGTTAAATAATTAAACTTTTTAATCAATTTAAGGAGGTGCTGAAAATGGCAGTACCAAAGAGAAAGCATTCAAAAGCTAGAAGAGATAAAAGAAGAAATAACGTTTGGAAGTTAAGCGCTCCCACTTTAGTAAAGTGCTCATGCGGCGCTTATAAGCGTCCTCACAGACTTTGCGCTGCTTGCGGTCAGTATGACGGCCGTGAAGTTGTTAAGGTTGGCGAATAATTCAAATTGACAGCGGGGGAAAAGGAATTTCTCTCGCTGTTTTTTTGTGAAGGAGGGAATGTAAGAAAATGTCTGTTATAATTGAAGCGGTTGAAAAGCGTAGCCCTGCCGATAAAGCGGGTATAAAGGGCGGATGTACATTATTAAGCATTAACGGTAACGAAATTATGGATGTTTTGGACTACCGTTTTTATCAAAATAATCCAAAGCTAAATGTTTCATTTATAAACGAAAAGGGCAAAATTAAAACGGTGCGCATTAAAAAGGGCGAATATGATGAATTGGGCCTTAATTTTGCTACCTATTTAATGGACAATAAGCATTCCTGCCTTAATAAATGTGTTTTTTGCTTTATTGACCAGTTGCCAAAGGGCCTGCGTGACAGCCTTTATTTTAAGGATGATGATTCGCGCCTTTCCTTCTTGTTTGGCAATTACATTACATTAACCAACATTACCGAGCACGAGGTTGAGCGCATTATTAAAATGCACATAAGCCCCATAAATATTTCGGTACACACAACCAATCCTGATTTGCGCGTTAAAATGATGACCAATAAAAATGCGGGTAATGTTTTGGAGATTATAAACCGTTTTAACGATGCGGGTATTAAAATTAACTGCCAAATGGTGCTTTGCCCGGGTTATAACGATGGAAAAGAGCTTGAAAAAACTCTTGAGGATTTAACAAATTTACAAAATGCCGAATGTATTGCGGCGGTGCCCGTTGGCCTTACAAAGTACCGTGACGGCCTTGCAAGGTTAGAGCCCTTTAACAAGCAAACTGCAGGCGAAACCATTGATATTATTAACCGTTTTGGCGATAAATGTATGGAAAAGTACGGAAGCCGCAGGGTTTATGCAAGTGATGAATTTTATTTGCTTGCCGAAAGGGAAATGCCCAAGGCCGATTATTACGGCGACTTTTTACAGCTTGATAACGGCGTTGGTATGTGGTCCCTTTTAGAAAAGGAAGCTGATGATGCAATAGAAGACTGTGATTATAAGCTTGAAGCACCGCGCAGTGTGTCTTTAATCACGGGTGAAGCGGCATATCCATTAATTACACAAATTGTTGACAAAATGGGTAAAAAATGGGATAATTTAAATTGTAAGGTATATAAAATTAAAAACGACTTTTTCGGCCCCTTAATAACTGTTGCGGGACTCGTTACCGCAACCGATATTTTAAGTCAGCTTAAGGGGATGGATTTGGGTGAAGAGCTCATTATTCCCGACGTTATGCTAAGGGCTGAAAAGGATATGTTTTTGGACAGCATAACCGTTAGTGAGCTATCAGAGAAGCTTGGTGTAAAAATTACCGTTACGGCGGTGGACGGTTATGATATGGTAGAAAATGTTTTAGGAGGTGCAGTATGGCAAAACCTATAGTTGCGGTTGTGGGCCGTCCGAATGTCGGAAAATCCACATTATTTAATAAAATTATAGGCAAGCGCCTTTCTATTGTGGATGATACCCCGGGCGTTACCCGTGACCGCATTTACGGCGACGGTGAATGGCTTGGCAGAAAAATGATGTTTGTTGACACAGGCGGTATTGAGCCTAAGACTGACGATATTATTTTGTCAAGTATGCGTGCTCAGGCAAATTTGGCAATTGAAACTGCCGCGGTAATCATTTTTGTAACCGATTTAAAATCTGGCGTTACCGCTGCCGATATGGACGTTGCCGCAATGCTTCAAAAAAGCGGCAAGCCGATAGTGCTTTGCGTTAATAAGTGTGATAACATTGGTGATACACCAATGGAATTTTACGAATTTTATAATTTGGGCCTTGGTGACCCTATTGCCGTTTCTTCGGTACACGGTCACGGCACGGGCGACCTGTTAGATGCGGTAATTTCGCATATTGCACCTGAGGAATTTGAGGATGAGGATGACGAAATTATAAATGTTGCGGTTATCGGAAAGCCGAATGCAGGTAAATCGTCACTGATAAACCAAATTGCAGGTGAAGAAAGGTCAATTGTTTCAAACGTTGCGGGCACTACCCGTGATGCCATTGACCTTAGAATTGATATTGAAGGCACTAAATATAATTTTATTGATACTGCAGGTCTTCGCCGCAAGAGTAAGGTTGAGGACAAAATTGAAAAATACAGTGTTCTAAGGGCAAAAATGGCAATTGAACGCGCCGATGTTTGCGTTATTATGATAGACGGCGTAGACGGCTTTACCGAGCAGGATTCGAAGGTTGCAGGTCTCGCAATGGAGCAGGGCAAGGCTTGTATAATTGCCGTTAATAAGTGGGATGCCGTTGAAAAGGACGGCAAAACGATGGATTCCTTCCGCAAGCAGCTTATGAAGGACTTTTCGTTTATGCCATATGCACCTATTATCTTCATTTCGGCTAAAACGGGGCAGAGGGTTGACCGCCTTTTTGATCTTATAAAATATGTAAATGAACAAAATACAATGCGCATATCCACAGGTAAGCTTAACGACATTTTGGCGGATGCCACCGCCCGTGTTCAGCCCCCGTCAGATAAGGGTAAGCGCCTTAAAATTTATTATATGACACAGGCATCTACAAAGCCGCCAACATTTGTGTGCTTTTGTAATAATGCCGAATTGTTCCATTTTTCTTATCAGCGTTATTTGGAAAATCAAATCCGTTCCACCTTTGGACTTGAAGGTACACCCGTCAGGTTTGTAATTCGCGAAAGGGGCGACAAGTAAATGGTAATTACCGCTTTGGTTACGGTTGTTGCAGCATATTTAATAGGTAGCATAAGCTTTGCAGTTATTTTTGCTAAGGCTTTTATGAAAAAGGATGTCAGGGAGCTTGGAAGCGGTAACGCAGGCACAACAAACGTTATGCGTAACGCAGGCTTTGTTCCCGGTGCGTTAACCTTTATTTTTGATGCGCTTAAGGGCTTTGCTGCCGCTTTTATGGGTAAGGCTATTTTTGAATATATCCACACCCAAACAGGTAGTGAATGGTCTTATGCAATTTATGGCGCTTACCTTTGCGGCGCGGCTTGTATGCTCGGCCACATTTTACCCTTGTTCTTTGAATTTAAGGGTGGTAAGGGCGTTGCAACAAGTGTTGGTATTTTTGCAGTGTGCTGTCCAATAGCAATTATTATTGGCTTAATTGTTTTTGCTGTTTGTGTAATTATTACAAGGTATGTGTCACTCGGGTCGGTTTTGGCGGCAATGACAGTTGTAATTCTTTCAATCATTTTCCACAGTGACACAGCAGGTATATTACCTCAAATGATTTTGGCGCTCGCAATGGGTGCAATGGTTATCGGTAAGCATAAGGATAACATTAAGCGCCTTTTAAACGGTACCGAATCTAAGGTTAAAATCGGGGGTAAGAAAAATGGCTAAAATTACAATTTTAGGCAGCGGCGGCTGGGGAATGGCTCTTGCAATTTCGGCTTATAACTGCCGTAATGATGTTACCCTTTGGTCACCCTTTAAGGAAGAGGTTGACCTTTTATTAGAAAAGCGTACCAATGAAAAACTGCTTCGCGGCGTTGTTTTACCGCTTGGTATTAAAATAACTAATGATCTTTCGGTTGTTGAGGGTGACACCCTTACGATTATTGCAACTCCTTCAACTGCGGTAAGAAGCATTGCAAGACAGCTATCAAGCTATAAGAATATTGGTATGGTTGTTAATGTTTCAAAGGGCTTTGAAAGGGGAAGCCTTAAGTTTTTAACTGAGGTAATTTCAGAAGAGCTTCCAAATGTTAAGGTTGTGGCCCTTTCAGGTCCCTCCCATGCGGAAGAGGTGGCACGCGGCATTCCCACTTCAATTGTGGCTACATCTACATCCCTTGCGGCCGCACAGGCAGTGCAGAACATTATGTCGGGTGAATGCTTGCGCGTTTACACCGCTACCGATATAATTGGTGTTGAGCTGGGTGGCGCGCTTAAGAATGTTATTGCCATTGCGGCAGGCTGCTGTGACGGTCTTGGTCTTGGTGATAACACAAAGGCGGCGCTTATAACCCGCGGTCTTTCTGAAATGACACGCCTTGGTGTTTGTATGGGCGCTAAGGAATTTACATTTTCGGGCCTTACGGGTATTGGGGATCTTGTAGTTACCTGTACCTCTCGCCACAGCCGCAATAACCGTTTTGGTTATATGGTGGGCAGCGGGGCTGATATTGCAACCGCTTTAAAAGAGGTTGGCACGGTTGAAGGCTATTACGCGGCTGAAATGGCATATCAGCTTGCCGAAAAGTACGGGCTTGAGCTTCCTATTATCAACGAATGCTATCAGCTTTTATATAACGGTAAGCCTGTTAATGATGTTGTTAAAAGCCTTATGAACAGGCCTCAAAAAAGTGAACATTAAATTCGTTAAAAAAATACTTGATTTTTTTGTCGCTTTGTGTTAATATATTATTTGCTATGCGGTCGGTAACAGTTATCGGCTATTTAAGAAGGAGGTGCAGACCATGGCTAAATGTGATATCTGCAATAAAGAAATTGCTTTCGGTATTAAGGTTTCTCACTCACACAGACGTTCAAACAGAACTTGGAAGCCCAACGTTAAGAAGGTAAAGGCAATCGTTAACGGTTCTCCCCGTCGTATCAATGTTTGCACCCGCTGCTTACGTTCGGGTAAAGTTACCAGAGCTATCTAATAATTTCTTACAAACAAACCCTGGGTTTTCACTCAGGGGTTTTTTGTGTTTTTGGAGGGTTTTAACCTATGTATAAGGCGGTAATTTTTGATTTAGACGGAACGCTTGTTAATTCACTTGACGATTTGGCCGTTGCAACAAATTATTCGTTAGAACAACACGGGTTTAACATATATCCCGTCGAGGATTATAAATATCTTATAGGCGACGGTATGGTAAAGCTTATTGAAAGGGCAATTCCTGATGATAAGCTGTCAGGTGAGGTTTTCAAATCAACCTTTGACTGTTTTATGAATTACTACCGTGACCATTATCTTGTTCACACAAAGGCTTATGACGGTATTATGGAAGCTGTAAACGGGCTTAAGGCAATGGGATTAAAGCTTGCGGTGGTTTCTAATAAGGCTGATGATATGACAAATGTTATAGTTAGGGAAATTTTTGGTGATATTTTTACAAAGGTTGCAGGCAAGCGTGAGGGCTACCCCACAAAGCCTGACCCCACATTAACACTTGAAATTATTGAACAAATGGGCGTTTTGCCGGAAGAATGTGTATTTGTTGGTGACAGCGGTATGGACTGTGCAACAGCGGTAAACAGCGGCTGTTATCCCTTAGGTGTGCTTTGGGGTTTTAGAAAAAGTGATGAATTGCTTTTAAACGGTGCCAAAACACTTATAAGTAACCCAAATGAAATTGTACCCTTTGTAAAGGAACTTTTAAATGACTGAGCTTGAGAAAAAATATTTCCCTACAAAGCTTGCGGGCTATGTAGGCTTTACGGTTCAGGCAATAGTTAATAACTTTTTACCCATTCTTTTTATAGTTTTTCAGGATATTTACGGTCTTGGCTATGAAAAACTGGGCAGGCTTATTGTTTTTAACTTCGCCACCCAAATGATAATTGATTTTTTAACCCCTAAAATTATACATAAAATAGGCTATCGCCGTGCGGCTTTTTTGTGTCAGTTTACGGCGTGTCTGGGGCTTTGCTTAATGGCGGTGCTACCGCATATTATGTCAAACACATACCTTGCAATAATACTCTCTATTACCGTTTATGCTACGGGCAGCGGGCTTATGGAGGTTATTCTAAGCCCTATGATAGAAATGCTTCCCACGGGCAATAAATCGGCCAATATGGCGGTGCTTCACTCTTTTTATTGCTGGGGGCAAACCGTTGTTGTGCCTTTGACTACCGCAATGGTCTTTGTTTTCGGCGGTGATAATTGGTCGTATATACCGCTTGTATGGGCGATTGTGCCGTTTATAAATATGTTTGCATTTTTATTTGTGCCAATAGTCGAGCCCGGCAAGGAAGAAAAGCAGGCCACCTTTTTTGAGCTTTTAAAAACACCGAAGTTTATTATTTATATGGTTATGATGTTTTGTGCGGGCGCAAGCGAAATTGCAATGTCGCAGTGGGCTTCACTCTTTGTGGAACAGGCCTTGGGTGTTTCAAAGGCTATCGGCGATATTACAGGTCCCTGTTTATTTGCATTATTTATGGCCTTGGGTCGTGTAATTTATGCAAAGTTTTCCAAAAAGGTGTCATTCACAAGGCTTTTAATTTGGCTTAACATTTTATGCCTTGTATGTTATGTAACGGTTGCGCTTTGTAAAATTGCGGCAGTATCCTTGCTGTTTTGCGCGTTGTGCGGCCTTTCGGTCAGCATTTCCTGGCCGGGTATTTATTCGGCAGGGGCACGCACCTTTAAAAATGGTGGTGCGGTAATGTTCAGCGCCTTTGCAATGTGCGGTGACACGGGCTGCGCATTGGGTCCGGGTCTTGTCGGCCTTGTTGCTGAATATACAAATTTGAACATTGGCTTTCTTGCGGCGGCAATATTCCCGTTTGTAATGGTTATATGCTCGCTTATAATTCTAAAAAATAAGGTTGCAAAAGATAAAAATACATAGTATCATATACATAAGGTGATAATTATGAAACGAGAAGATTATTTAAGCTGGGATGAATATTTTATGGGTATTGCCACTTTGGCGGCAATGCGCAGTAAGGACCCTTCAACTCAGGTTGGTGCTTGTATTGTAAATCAGGACAAGCGCATTATGTCAATGGGTTATAACGGTATGCCTCGCAACTGTAATGATGATGAATTTCCGTGGGGCAGGGATGATGACCCATTAAATTCAAAATATTTATATGTTTGCCATGCCGAATTTAATGCAATTTTAAACTGTGAACGCGGTAACCTGCGCGGCTGTACGGTTTATGTTACTCTTTTTCCTTGTAACGAATGTGCAAAAGCAATTATTCAGTCGGGCATAACCGAGGTTGTTTATATGATGGATAAATACGCCGACACTGACAGCGTTATTGCTTCAAAGCGTATGTTTGATGCGGCGGGTGTGCTTTACCGCCCTTATGCTGTAAGCAATAAAAAAATTGTGCTTGACCTTTAATGAGTAATAAAAAAATAACCGCCAAGGTTTTACACCTTGGCGGTTTTGCTATTCAATTATTTGTTAGCATCAATAATCTTTTGGGTTATCATTGTGGGAACCTCTTCATAGCGTGTGGGCTCAAGTGTGAAGGTTGCGGTACCCTGTGTGATAGAACGCATTGCTGTTGCAAAGTCAGACATTTCAGCCATGGGAACTTCACCAATGATTTCCTGTAATTTATTTTCAGCAGGGTTCATACCGATAATGCGGCCGCGACGCTTATTGATATCACCAATAACATCGCCAAGCATTTCATCGGGAACTAAAACCTTAAGTGTGCCGATAGGCTCTAAAAGTACGGGGGAAGCCTGCGGAATACCGTCCTTATAAGCAATAGCGGCAGCCATCTTAAATGCCATTTCGGAAGAGTCAACGGGGTGGTACGAGCCGTCGTAAAGGGTAGCCTTAATGCCAACCATTGGGTATCCTGCAAGCACGCCCTTCATAGCGGCTTCCTTAAGACCCTTTTCAACAGCGGGGAAGAAGTTCTTGGGAACAGCGCCGCCGAATACTTCTTCTTGGAATACAAGCTCTTCCTCGTCGCAGGGCTCGAACTTGATCCAAACGTCACCAAACTGACCGTGACCGCCTGACTGCTTCTTGTGGCGACCCTGAACCTTAACCTCCTTGCGAATGGTTTCGCGGTATGCAATCTTAGGAGCTTTAAGCTCAACCTCAGCGCCAAACTTTGATTTAAGGCGTGAAATAACAACGTCAATATGCTGTTCGCCTAATGCGCAAAGGATAAGCTCGTGGGTTTCTTTATCGTTATAAACCTTAACGGTGGGGTCTTCTTCAGTAATTCTTGCTAAAGCCGAAGCAATTTTTTCTTCATCTCCCTTTGATTTCGGGTAAACCGCAACAGTAAGGTTGGGATTCGGGAAATCGGGCTTTTTAGCAGCTACAGCGCCCTTAGCGGAAAGGGTATCACCTGTTAAAACATCGCCAAGCTTTGCAACTGCGCCAATATCACCTGCGGTAATAACAGCGGCATCCTCCTGCTTGCCTGCTTTAAGCCACATAACCTTTGAAAGACGTTCTTCATTACCTGTGCGGTTGTTAATAAGCTTGATGTCGCCCTTAATAGCACCTGAAAGCACTTTAAAGTATGAAAGCTTACCAACGAACGGGTCAGCAATTGTTTTAAATACTGTAAGTGCAGCTTCGCCGTTAGCATCAAACGAAAGCTCATCACCATCGGCGCTAACATAGCCGCAGTCAGCAACAGAAGGCATAATTTTTAGAATATTATCAACCATTAACGGCACGGCATTACCGCTTTGCTGAACACCGCTGTAAACGGGGCAAATGTCGCCTGCCTTAACGCCAATGGCAAGACCACCCAAAATTTCCTCGGTTGTGAATTCTTCACCACCGAAATATTTTTCCATTAAGGCTTCATCGGTAGTGGCAACCGCTTCCAAAAGCATACTGCGCATATTATCAATTTCTTCACTGACAGGCATACGCATTTCTTTAATTTCAAGACCGTTACAGCCGTAAGCCTTGTTTTCAATAAGGTTTATGTAGCATTTAACCTCTTCGCCCTCGATATAGGGAACAATGATAGGGCAAATAACTGCGCCGTACTGACCTGCAAGTGCGGACAATACGCGGTAGAAGTGAGCATGTGTAGAATCAAGCTTACCAACGAAGAAGCCAACACTCTTCTTAAGTGCGCGGGCCTTTTCAAAGCATTGCTTTGCGCCAACGGTAAGACCTGATTTACCCGAAATGGCAATAATTGCGCTGTCAGCAGCTGCCAAAGCCTCGCTAACACCTGCGGCAAAGTCAAAAAGACCGGGGGCGTCAATAAGGTTAAGCTTGCTGTCGGCAATTTCCAAAGCGTAAACTGCAGTGGAAACTGAAGTCTTGCGTTTCTTTTCTTCCGCATCAAAGTCCATAACGGTAGTACTGTCGCTAATCTTGCCTATGCGTTCGGTTGCTTTTCCGTAGAAAAGAATAGCGTCGGCAAGGGTGGTTTTACCCGAACCGCCGTGACCTAGCAAGGCAATGTTGCGAATTTGTGTTTCAGAATACTGTTTCAATTTGATGCACTCCTTTGGGGTTTATATGTTAATAATGCAAGTATAACACATCTTTTTAGCAAATACAACCAATTTTTTTAAAAAGTGTGAAAGAAATTTATTAAATTTTAATAAATTTGGGCATATTGCAGTAAACAACAACTAAAGTTTTATACAAATTTATAAAATGCTTTTTTATTGATTACAATTTGTAATTTTAATGTGCTGATTTTACCTAAAACAGTTACAAAAATGAAACACTTTTGTAACGGAATTGTTTATGGTATTTTTAATGTTATTTGTATATAATTATATTGTCGATTTAAAGGAGGCGGTAATATGAAAAAAATTATAACAGCAGTTTTGGTTTGCAGTATCATATTGCTGTCACTTTGCAGCTTTGCACCTGTTAAATCGGTAGAAACTGAAAACCCGATTGTTACCGTTGATGAGGCCAAGGTATTAGAGGCAAGGTTTTTGAATATGCTTAACCATAACTTTGTTTACGGCGAAGCCTTTCATAATGATGAAGCCTTTGTTAACGATTCGGCATTAGCGCTTTTAAGTCTTGTAAATGACGGCTTTATTGACGAGGTCTATCTTAAGGATTACATTTTTAATATGTACGGCAAAATATATGACGATTTTTCGGAATATAACCCCGATGCACCGAAGCAGGAAGGTCTTTTTTACATTATTCCCCGCGGTTATGATTTGTATGAGCATAAAATTGCTTCGGTAATTGATAATGAGGACGGCAGCTACACCGTTGTAAGTGAGGTTGTAATTGATTACCATTTCGGTGAAAAGGTTAACGCCTTCAGCACAACCTTCTTTATTGAAAATGAGGAATCGCCCTTTGGCTTCAACATTCTTTACAGCGATTTGGCCTATCCGCTTGAATTTGCAATGGCGCTTTAATTTGAATTTTAACCCGACCGTTTGGTCGGGTTTTATTTTTTAAACAAATTAAATACTGAAAACCTATCGAACATAAGCTCCCATTGGCTGATAGTAGGTGAGGGAGTAATATCGGTTTCTTTGCAAGGGATATAAATTAAATAATTTTTTGTTTTAATATCAAAAAAGCTATTTCCGTTTAAAAAGTGTATTATTTTCAAATGTTTTTTAATTTCACCATTACCCTTAATTATAATTCCGTTTTTAAACATTATTGTTAAAAAGGGTGAACCTGTTGCCAATAATAAAATCAGCGCAGCGTAAAGCCTTTGGTTTATTAAAGCATTTTTATTAACATTTATGAAAAAATAAAACTTTTTTGCGCTTTTAATACAACAAAGTAAATTAAAGCTTAAAAGCCCAATGTTAACGCTTTCTTTAAAATTTTTATATAAATATGCTTCGGAAAGGTATATTTTTCGCAAATTATCTAAGTGTTTTGGTAAAATCCCGTTCTTTAGTATTGAAAGGGAGGTATATATACGCAAATTATTAAGGTAACTTTCAAAACTATTTGGCAAAACTATCAAATAAAGGCCCCCTGATACTTTTATATTATGCCAAAATATCTAAAATTTAAAAAAATTGTTAAAAAATAGACAAAGCACTTGAAATAATTGAGCAAATATTGTAAAATATATGAGTAAAAATATTAGGAGGTATATTCCAATGGTTAAAGTTGCAATTAACGGTTTCGGCCGCATCGGTCGTCTCGCATTTCGTCAAATGTTTGGCGCTGAAGGTTACGATGTAGTAGCTATCAACGACCTTACAAAGCCCTCAATGCTCGCAAATCTTCTTAAGTATGATACTGCACAGGGCGGTTACTGTGGTTACATCGGTGAAAATCTTCACACTGTAGCTGCTGATGACGAAGCAGGCACCATCACTGTTGACGGCAAAACCCTCAAAATCTATGCTGAAAAAGACGCTAAGGATCTTCCTTGGGGCGAGCTCGGTGTTGACGTAGTTCTCGAATGCACCGGTTTCTACTGCTCAAAGGAAAAGAGCCAGGCTCACATCGATGCAGGTGCTAAGAAGGTTGTTATTTCTGCTCCCGCAGGCAACGATCTTCCCACAGTTGTATTCAGCGTAAATGAAGGCATCCTCACTAAAGAAGACACCATCATTTCTGCTGCTTCCTGCACAACTAACTGCCTTGCTCCTATGGCTAAGGCTCTTAACGACTATGCTGCTATTCAAAGCGGTATCATGAGCACCATTCACGCTTACACCGGCGACCAGATGATTCTTGACGGTCCTCACAGAAAGGGTGACCTTCGCCGTGCACGCGCAGGCGCTGCTAACATTGTTCCGAACTCCACCGGCGCTGCTAAGGCTATCGGTCTTGTAATTCCCGAACTCAACGGCAAGCTTATCGGTTCTGCTCAGCGTGTTCCTGTTGCTACCGGTTCTACCACCATCCTTACCGCTGTTGTTAAGGGTACAGACGTAACTAAGGAAGGCATCAACGCTGCTATGAAGGCTGCTGCTTCTGAATCCTTTGGCTATAACGAAGACCAAATCGTTTCTTCTGACGTTATCGGTATGCGTTACGGTTCTCTCTTCGATGCTACTCAGACAATGGTAGCTAAGATTGCTGATGACCTTTATGAAGTACAGGTTGTTTCTTGGTATGACAACGAAAACAGCTACACCAGCCAGATGGTTCGCACCATTAAGTACTTCGCTGAAATCTAATTTTAGATTTTAAAATGCTTTTAAAACTCCTGACCTTCGGGTCGGGAGTTTTTTGTTGTAATTTTTATTAAAATATGATATACTAAAATAAATATGTGCACTTGGTGAAGTTTATGAAAATTTTAGCTGTAGGGGATGTTTGCGGTAGCATTGGTTGTGACTACGTCCGCAAGGTATTGCCCACCCTTAAGCGTGAAAAGAAAATTGATTTTGTAATAATAAATGCTGAAAATTCGGCCGATGGCAACGGAATTACACCTCAAAGTGCCGAAAGCCTTTTAAACGTTGGGGCGGATGTGCTTACAGGCGGTAACCATTCTTTCAGGCGGGCAGAGGTGCTTGATTATTTGGAGGAAAAGGACAATGTTCTTCGCCCGCATAATTTAACCGAAGCGCCCTTTGGCAAGGGCTTTTGCATTATTGACTGTGGCAGTTATAGTGTTGCCGTAATCAACCTAAGCGGTAAGGTTTACCTTGAAAAAAACGGACCCACCTGTCCGTTTGCTACGGCGGATGAGCTTATAGAAAAGGCCAAGGCTGAGGGCGCTGCGGTTATTGTGGTTGATTTCCACGCCGAAGCCACAAGCGAAAAGCGTGCCTTGGGGCTTTATTTGGATGGTAAGGTTTCGGCATTTTTCGGCACACACACCCATGTGCAAACCGCTGACGAACAAATTTTGCAAAACGGCACGGGCTACATAACCGACCTTGGTATGACCGGTCCTGTTGATTCGGTGCTGGGTGTTAAAAAGGAAATTATTATAAACCGCTTAAAATCTAACGATATGTCAAAATTTCAGTTAGCTGACGGCAGGTGTAGCTTGAACGGCTGTATTTTTGAAATTGATATCAAAACGGGTAAGACCGTTAGTGTTGAAAGAATTTCTATTTAACGGAGAAATAAATGAAAAAAATTCTATCCATTTTTTTGGCGCTTGTTTTGGTGCTAATGCTTGGCGCTTGTACTAAAACTGAGGGTGGCGGTTCGTCACAAAAGGGTGAAAATAGTTCAGAACCGCAAAGGATCAGCACAATAACGTTGCTTTATTCTACCTCGGACTCCTTTAACCCTTACGAATCCATTACCGACCAAAATCGACAAATTGCGAAGCTGTTGTTTGAACCGCTTGTTAAGACCGATAATGAATTTAATCCCGTTATGTGTCTTGCGCAGGATATTAAAACCGAAGGCACGACCTGCACGGTTACACTTAAAACAGTCAGCTTTTCTGACGGAACAATGCTTACGGCAGACGATGTGGTTTATTCCTACAAGGCGGCGGTAGCGGCAAAGGGGCTTTTTGCTTCCAAGCTTTACGAGGTTAAATCGGTAGCGGCGGCTGATAGTAAAACCGTTGTGTTTACGTTAAAAAAGGCTGACCCTTATTTTAAAAATGTTTTAGATTTTCCCATTTTTAAAGCCGGCAGTGACAAGCTTACTGATGAGGACAGCGTAAAGCTTGTACCCATCGGTTGCGGAAAATATGTTTTTAACGATGATAAAACCGAATTACTGCAAAACCCGAAATATTACGGTAAGCAGGGTGAAATCACTAAAATAAGGCTTATAAACGCGCCCGATAGGGAATCAGTTGCGCATTATGTCGAAATCGGCGCGGCGGATATTTATTTTAACGATATTTCTGACGGAGAAATCATTAGAATGAGCGGTCAAAAGCTTGATATAAACCTTAATAATTTGGTCTATATCGGTGTTAATCATTCAGTGGGTGATTTATCCCAAGCGTTATTACGTCAGGCCATTTCAAGCGCTATTGACCGAAATGCAATTTGTGCCGACGCTTATTATAACAATGCACTTTCGGCAAAAGGCTTTTTTACTCCCGTGTGGGATGTGGTAAAATCCGTTCAAAATATACAAACTTCCCAAAATTCGCAAATAACTATTGAGAATTTAGAAGAAATAGGTTATAATAGTCTAGATAGAGAAGGCGTGCGCTATCGTGGCGGCCGTTCCTTAAGGTTTAGTCTTTTGGTGAATCGGGAAAACCGTTCCCGTGTTGCCGCGGCTGAGCTTATTGCCGAACAGCTTTTGCCCTTGGGTATTAAGCTAACGGTGGTTAGTGTTAGCTTTGAGCAGTATCAAAAAAGGCTTAAAAGCGGTGAATTTCAGTTGTATTTAGGTGAAGTAAATATTACTGAAAATATGGATATTTCAAGCCTTGTTGTTCCGGGCGGCTCGGTTGCATACGGTATAAAAAGCAAAGTGCCTACCGTGACGGAGGGTGAACCGCCGTCTGCAACAGCGGCTGACATTGTTAATTCTTTCTATCAAGGCAAGGCTGAAATTACTGACGTTGTGTCGGCTCTGCAAACCGAAATGCCGATTATTCCGGTTTGTTATCGCACAGGTGTTTTGTTTTTTGAGGACGGAATTACCAATGTGAACGGCGCTTCTCAAAATGACATATTTTTGAACATTCATTCCTATAAACTTAAATAAACAGGAGGCATTGAATATGATTGCTTACGAAACAAGATTAGGTAAGGTTGAAATCAGCGAGGAATACCTGGAAAAGCTTATCGGCCATGAGGTTACATCCTGCTTTGGCGTGGTTGGTATGGTTCCTCGCAGGGTTAAACAAAAAATTTATAACCGTTTTTCAAAGTCCGATATGGCTGATACCGGTGTTATTGTAACCGGCAAGGGCGATAACCTTTCAGTTGAAATTCACATTGTTGTTACTTACGGCATTAACATCAATGCTATTGCTGTAAGCATTACCGAAAAGGTAAAGCATGTTGTTATGGAAAATACCGGACTTGAGGTTGAAAAGGTGACCGTTAAGATTGACGGCATTAAGGAATAATTTTTTCCGTTAGTTAAAAGGAGTGTATTAAATTTTGATTACCGGTGATATATTACGTGATGCTATAATTTCGGCAGCGAATAATTTAAGTAACAATCGCAAAGCGGTTGACGATTTAAACGTTTTCCCCGTGCCCGACGGCGACACAGGCACCAATATGTCTATGACAGTCGGCAACGCTGTGCGCGAGCTTGAAAAATTAAGCGGCGCAACTGCAGGCAAGGTAGCTTCTGTTAATGCTTCTGCGCTTCTTCGCGGCGCAAGAGGTAACTCGGGTGTTATTACATCTCTTTTATTCCGTGGCTTTGCTAAGGGTATAGGAGAAGCCGAAACCGTTTCTGCTGAAAACTTTAAGGATGCCTTTGCAATGGGTGTTGAAGCGGCCTATAAGGCTGTTATGAAGCCTACTGAGGGCACAATTTTAACCGTTGCCCGTGTTGCCAGTGAATATGCCGCAAGGTCATATAAGTCTGGTAAGGACGAGATAAGCGTTTTTGAGGATGCAATTGAAGGCGCAAAGGCAGCACTTGCCCAAACACCTGAATTATTACCTGCTCTTAAAAAGGCAGGCGTTGTTGACGCAGGCGGTCAAGGCTTTGTGCTTATTCTTGAAGGTATGCTTTCGGTATTTAAGGATGGCGTTATCATTAAGGCTAATTCTTCGGCTGCCGTAGCTGATGATGAGGAAGAGGAAGAAACATCACGTAATGCCGCAGGCGAATTTGAAACCGAAATTACCTTTACCTACTGTACCGAATTTATTGTAAACAGGGCAGAGGAATGTGAAAAAGAGCCTCAGGACCTTAGGGCATATCTTGAAACCATAGGTGACTGTGTTGTTGTGGTTGATGATGAAGAAATTATTAAGGTTCACGTTCATACCGACCACCCCGGCAATGCAATTGAAAATGCTTTAACCTTCGGTTCACTTGTTCATCTTAAGATTGAAAATATGCGCGACCAGCACGAAAAGGCAAAGCACGATGCTGAAATTGCAAAGAAAAAGCCCGTTAAGAATGCTGACCGCACCGAAACCTTCACCCCCGTTAAGCCCACAAAGCCGGTTGGTTTTGTTTCGGTTTGCGCAGGTGACGGCTTGGCTGAATTATTTAAGGATTTAGGCGTTGATACCATCGTTTCAGGCGGTCAAACAATGAACCCCAGTACCGATGATATTTTGAAGGCGGTTGAATCTACTCCCGCTGAAACTGTTTTCGTTTTGCCTAACAATAAGAACATCATTATGGCGGCTGAGCAGGCTATTCCGATAAGCACCCGCAAGGTTATTGTTATTCACACAAGAACTATTCCGCAGGGTATCGGCGCAATGCTTGCTTTTGACCCCGATGCTGATGACAATGCAAACGAAATTGAAATGCAAAATGCAATTCAGCGCATTACAACAGGTCAGATTACCTTTGCCGCAAGGGATGCTGATTTTGACGGCTTTAAAATTAAGCAGGGCGAATTAATGGCAATGCTTGGCGGTAAGATTAACTTTGTTGATACCGACCTTGAAAAGAGCGTTTTAAAGCTTATTAAGAAGATGGTTAAGCCCGACAGCGAATTCATTACCGTTATTTACGGCAGTGATGTTACAAGCCGTCAGGCAGCCGAAATTGAGGCTAAGATTCAGGCTAAATTCGGTTCCAAGTACGAAATTACTATGATAAACGGCGGACAACCGATTTATTACTATATCCTTTCTGTAGAATAGGAGAAATTTTATGACAGCTTTCACTGATATTCAATATTTAAAAGGTGTCGGTGCTAAAAGGGCTGAAATTCTCAAATCAAAGGGCATCGACACGGTCGGTGCCCTTTTGCGTTTTTATCCAAGAAAATACCTTGACTGGACTAAAACCTACCCCATAAGCCGTGCCCCGTTTTTTGAAAATGTGTGCGTTAGGGCAAAAATTGTTACCCCAATTGAAGAATTAAAAACCAAAAGCTCAGTTGTAATTTATAAATTTATTGCCGAGGATGAAAGCGGCCGAATGTTCGTAAGCCTGTTTAATCAGCGCTTTTTGGCGGAAAAGTTAAAAATGGACCGCGAATATTTGTTTTACGGCAAGCTTGACGGTAATTTTGGCGCGCGACAAATGAGCTCACCCATTATAAAGCCTGCTGATTATAACGTAATAGAGCCGATATATCCCGCGAGCCGTGATATGTCGTCCGTTCAGCTTTCCCGCCTTGTAAAAACGGCGGTAAATTCGCTTGAGCTTCAGGAAACTTTGCCGCAAATAATTCTTGAAAGAAATAATTTGTGCAGTTTAAAATTTGCTGTTGAGAATATACATTTTCCAATGTCGCCCGAAGCCTTTAAAAAGGCGAAGGAACGCCTTGTTTTTGAAGAGCTTTTTGTGCTGCAGGTGGCGCTTTCAATAATTAAGCTTAAAAGTCATCAAAAAAGCGGTTGCATTATTAAAAATAATTCGGTTGAAGCCTTTAAGCAAAGCCTACCGTTTGAGCTGACAAACGCCCAAAGCCGTGTTATTGATGAATGTATAAAGGATATGCAGTCGGGCAGACCGATGACCAGGCTTATTCAAGGGGACGTTGGCAGTGGTAAAACAATGGTTGCGGCCGCCCTTTGTGCTGTTGCGGCTGAAAACGGTTATCAGTCGGCGCTTATGGCCCCTACCGAAATTTTGGCTGAACAGCATTTTAAAACACTATCAAATATAAATGAATACAGCGGTATAAAATGCGGTCTGTTGACAGGCTCGCTTACCGCAAAGCAAAAAGCGGCGGTAAAAAAACAGCTTGCCGATGGCGAAATTGACGTTATTATCGGTACCCATGCTTTAATTGTTGATGACGTTCAGTTTAACAATTTGGGGCTTGTTATAACCGACGAACAGCACCGTTTTGGTGTTGCGCAACGTGAAAAGCTGACAAAAAAGGGTGAAAATCCCCACACGCTTGTTATGTCGGCAACACCTATTCCGCAAACCTTGGGGCTTATTCTTTACGGTGACCTTGATATAAGCGTTATTGATGAATATCCAAAGGGAAGGCAAAAAATTGACACCTATTGTGTTGATTCAAGCTACCGAACCCGTATTTATAATTACATAAAGAAGTTTTTAAACAACGGTCAGCAGGGTTATATTGTTTGCCCCTTGGTTGAAGATGGGGAGGAAAGCGGCCTTAAATCAGCTAAAGAATATTATAGTGCCCTTTGCGAAAACGAATTCAAGGATTATTCGCTTGGGCTTTTGCACGGTAAAATGAACGCGAAGGACAAGGAAAAGGTTATGCGCCGTTTTGCCGAGGGTGAAATTCAACTGCTTGTTGCCACAACGGTAATTGAAGTTGGCATTGATGTGCCAAATGCCGTTGTAATGCTTATTGAAAATGCCGACCGCTTCGGTCTTTCACAGCTTCATCAGTTAAGGGGTCGTATTGGCCGTGGCAGCGAAAAAAGCGACTGTATTTTAATTAGCGACAGCCAGGGTGAAGAAACCCTTTACCGACTTAATGTTATCAAAAGCTCGTCCGACGGTTTTGAAATTGCTGATAAGGACTTTGAGCTTCGCGGTCCGGGTGATTTTCTCGGCAACCGTCAGCACGGAATTCCGCAAATGAAAATCGCCGATATTTTTGCCGATAAAGAGGTTTTATTCAAGGCCAAAAAGGAAGCTGAGCTTATTTTAGACTTTGATCCGCGGCTTAAATTCCCTGAAAATAAGGAATTAAGACAAGAGGTTATTGACCTTTATAAAAGGCTTAATCAGAATTGAAATTAATGATGTAGACGGCGCGGTTATCCGCGCCGTTTTGTCAGCTAAATTGGGGTTTATCGGGCTAACGCCCAAAAGAAAAAAGAATAAAGAAAAAATAATAAATAATAAAAAATGTGTGCCTACGGCACAATATATAAATCCGTCGGCAAAGCCGACACCGATTTTATTCTTTTACACGCTATGCGTGGCAAGGTTTTGGGGCACCCTTTCAAAATCTCTGATTTTGTCAAAGGGTCAAGTTCTTATTCTTTCTTATTTATTATTTAATCGCGCAGCGATAAACTATAATTTGAAATCAATTCACACAAAAACCGCCCTTTTCAAAGGGCGGTTAATTTTTTTATTTATATTCAATTTTTGTAATTGTTTTACCATTTAAGGTAAGTGTTACGCTTGCACCCTTTTCGGTAAAGGGAAGCATATCCGACACAGTTACCTTTGCGGTATAAATTGCGTCGTTATCCTGAAGCTTAATATAATAAACCGTGTTACCTTCAATTACCACAGCGTTAATTTTTTCAATCACGCCGCTTGCGGTTTCGGGTTTAATATCCTCGCTTACGTTTTCATCCTTAAGCTTTGATATATAATCGCTTTGTGCGGCCTCAACGCTGTTACCCGTACCAACAATTTGGTACTGATTAACATCAACAAAGGCGTACATTTTAACAAGTCCTGCCGCATCCTTAAGTGACATAAAGTATGTCGGTCTGTTGGAAACGTTTAAAAGCAGGGGGAAGGTTGAGGTGTAATTCAGGTGCTGTACCTGACCCTCGGCTGATGACATTGCCGAATATTCTTCAGCACCGGGTATTGCATAAAACTTGGTTTCCTTTGTGCGTAGGTTTGTAAGCACAAAGCCTACGTTTGACTCATCGCTTGTAACCGAAGTCATACCTGTATATAAATAAACATCATCATCAATTGCTAAATAATTGTAGCCATCGGTTGGCTGTAGCACACCTCGCTGACCGAATACCGAATTCCAAAAGCCCGAACGGTATTTTCCGTTATATACAAGCTGCTGTATAACCATATCCGACTCAAACACCTGGTCAACCCAAGTGGGAATGTCCTTAAGGGCATAATATTTGCTTTCGCCTGTTATGGCGTTCAAAAGCACGGCGCCGTTAATGTCCTGTCCGCTCCACACGCCGATGCGGTAGGTAACGGTGGATGCCACCCAGTAGGGTGTTCCGTCATCATCAATTTCAAAAGAAATATCACCAAAAATTTTGGTGGGGTATTTAAAGCGAAGCGCACGGTTAAGGTCACGCATAAAGTATTCGCTTTCGGAATATTTTATGCCCTTTTCAAGCCTTACAAGCGAAGTTTCCTGTGTGGTCATATCAATTGTGATATAAGCGGGAATACCTTGCTTTTGGTTGTTAAGCCATTTAATAATGTCACCGTAAATTAAAGGGGTTACACGAACGGGCTTGCCACGGTAGTTAATTTGTGTGTAAATATCCTCAATTTCAAATTGCGAAACTAAATCTGACATTTCACCCAATTTTCTTTGTGCCAAGCGGGACGCGGTGTCACGGTCAACAATGGGTATTTGGTCCATATTTATTTCGGCAACGTCCTTTGTAAAGTCACCGTCTGACATTTTTATAAGGTTATTATAAGATTTGGCGTTGAAAATTTCAGCACCAATGATGGACGCCACACCGCTTAAAACAATAATTGCCACAATGGTAATTACCGCAAACTTAATGGGTGCACCCAAAGCGCTTAAATTAAGGTGGGTTTTGCTGTCAATTTTAATTTTTTTGCCCACGTTTGCTTTTATAAAATCGAAAATTTGGGTAAAGGCGTTAATTGCCACACAAACAATTACCGACCAGATTAAAAACGTCCAAAATTCACGGCTGCGCCAGTTGATCGGCGGTAGCATAAACCAATAGGACAAAGCAATTATTACAAGTGAAACAAGCCACTTAATAATGCCCTTTAAAATATTATTTTTCATTTATACCACTCCTAAAATTTGTAAATTAAGAATAACACATTATGTAATTAAAGTCAAATATTGCAAACTAAAAAAACATATAGTATAATTGTTTTGTCGATATGAATTCTTTTGAAATTATAGATGTATCAAGAATGTTTTGAGAGAATTCATATCATATCGAGTTTTTTAATATAATAAAAAACATATCGATTTTTCGAAGAAAAAATATCGAGCAAGCATAGCTTGCATATCGACTTAAGGGGAATAATTTTGGAACATAATAAAAACCAATTGCGTGAGGATTCCATTACTTTTGCTATTGCTGTTTCAGATGCATGCGAAGAAATTAAGGGCTGCAGTGTATATGTTAATCAATTGTTGAGGGCGTCATCTTCTATTGGCGCAAATCTTCATGAAGCAAAATATGCACAAAGCCGAGCTGATTTTATACATAAATTGGAACTTTCTTTGAAAGAAAGTTCGGAAACGGATTATTGGCTTGAATTGCTTTATAGAAAAGAAAAAATTGATGAAAAAACATATAAAAATTTAAAAAATGATGGTGGCATTATTCGTAGGAAACTTATTGCTTCAATAACGACCGCGAAAAATAATATGCATTAAGTTTTTCGATATGAATCCTGAACGGATTCTCGATATGTCATAAATGACTCGATATGTGTAGCAACACTCGATATGTTGCTGACGCAACAAGAATATAAATTATTCTGTTAAAGGTGTGATATTGTTGTTTAAAGAAATAAGCGCAAAAGAAATTAAAGAAAATATAATTGATTTAATTTCAAACGAATGGATGTTAATTTCTGCAGGGGATGAAAACGGTCACAATATGATGACAGCCTCTTGGGGATTTTTAGGTGAAATGTGGGGGGCTGATACTGCAGTTGCGGTAATCCGCCCGCAAAGATACACTATGCAGTTTGTTAATGACTGTGATTATTATGCCCTTTCTTTTTACGGTGATAACAAGGATATTCACAAAATTTGCGGCAAATTAAGCGGTAGGGAAGTTAACAAAACCGAAATGACAGGTTTAACACCCATTTTTGCCGATAATACGGTTTATTTTAAGGAAGCGCGCCTTGTTATAATTTGCAAAAAGCAATATGTGCAGGAAATGAAAGAGGAATGCTTTACCGATAAGGCTCCGCTTAAATGGTATGGCGAAAAGGATTACCACAAAATGATTTTTGGAAAAATTGAAAAGGTGTTGGTTAAGGAATGAAATTTTTAATAGCGTCAGATATTCACGGCAGTGCATATTATTGTGATTTACTTTTAAAGGCGATTGAAGCCGAAAAGCCCGAAAAGGTGCTTATTTTAGGCGATATTTTATACCACGGTCCCCGAAACGATTTACCTAAGGGCTACGCACCTAAAGAGGTTATTGCAATGCTTAATCCGCTTGAGGATATGCTTTTGTGCGTAAGGGGCAACTGCGATGCCGAGGTTGACCAAATGGTGCTTCAGTTTCCCATAATGGCTGATTATAAAACCATGCCGCTTGACAATAGAACCCTTTATTTAAGCCACGGCCATATTTACGGAAAGGATAACCTGCCCGAAATGGCAAAGGGTGACATTTTGCTTGGCGGTCACACCCACGTGCCCGAAATAGTAGACCTTGACGGTAAAATTTATATGAACTGCGGTTCGGTATCTATTCCAAAGGAAAATTCCCCCCACAGCTATATGATTTATGAAAAGGGCGAATTTTTATGGAAAAACCTTGAAACCGGTGTGGTTTATAAGCAATTTAAAATCTAAATCGATATTCTTATAATTTTTTTAAAAACACCCATTGGAGAAAAGCGTAATGTCGTTAGCGAAGTTTTACGCAAACCGAGTGGGAACAAGGAAAAATGCAGTATAACCGAGAGGTTGTACTGCATTTTTCTATATGGAGTAGTGAGGGATATCAAGTACTTTTGGAGGCAGTAAGCGTAAAACAGACCGATGTATTTGAGGCGGCGGAATACTTTGCAAGAGTCGAAGACATCCTTCCTGCTCCCGAAAGCTCTCACGCTATTCGTGTGGCAATTGATGAGGCACTTAAATGCAAGGAAACCGGCGAAGAAAAGACTAGCGTGTTTGGTCTTACCGGTACCGGCCACTTTGATATGGTTGTTTATGATCGGGAGACTTTATCGGAGTCTTCCGATTTATATTTTACAAGGCAGGTAATCCCCTATGGAAAACTATTTTGAAAAGCTTGTCAGAGCCAATTTCCGTTTTGGTCGAATGTGTCGATGTATATAATCATCACAAAAACACATCAAATATTCGATTATGAAAGGAAATAAAAATTATGTCAGAACTTAAATTTGAGACCTTTGGGTGTGGCTCGGCTATCGCATCCAGTTCAATGGCAACTGAGCTTATTAAGGGCAAGCCTGTCTCGGAGGCTCTTGCACTCACCAACAAAGCGGTTGTTGAAGCTCTCGACGGTCTGCCGGCACATAAGCTCCACTGCTCTGTGCTGGCAGAAGAAGCAATTAAAAAGGCATTGCAGGATTATTTTGAAAAGAACGGCATTGATTATGATAAAAAAGCCTTCCCCGAATGCGAAAGTTGCGGTCATTGCTGCGACATTTGAAAAAACGGCTTGATTTACCTACCTGCTTGGGTGTATAATACTTTGTAAGATTTTGTAAAAAGGAACACCGTTATGAAAATTATTGATATAATTACTCAAAACAAATTATCTCTCTCTTTCGAGGTTTTTCCGCCTAAAAGTGAGACAAGCTTTGAAAGTGTGAAAGCTGCCACGGAGGAAATTGCAAGGCTTCGTCCTGCCTTTATGAGTGTTACATACGGTGCAGGCGGCGGCACAAGTGAATATACGCTTGATATTGCAAAAAACATAAAAAAACTTTATGGCGTTCCAACACTTGAACATCTTACCTGTGTTTCATCGACAAGGGACACCGTAAGAAAGAAAATTGAAGAAATAAAAGCGGCAGGAATAGAGAATATTATGGCACTCAGAGGAGATATTCCTGCCGAACTCCAAAATGCCGACCGAAGCGATTGGGACTATAAGCACGCCATTGACCTTGTTTTAGAACTTAAAGAGACCAACCCCGATTTTTGTATCGGCGGCGCTTGCTATCCCGAAATTCATCCCGAAAGCGCAAATCAAAAGGATGATATTAAAAGACTTAAAGAGAAAGTGGATGCAGGCTGTGACTTTCTGACCACGCAGATGTTTTTTGATAACAATCTTTTATATAATTTCCTTTATAAGATTCGTGAGGCAGGCATCACTGTGCCTGTAATTCCTGGCATTATGCCTATCACAAACGCAAATCAGGTTGCCCGCGCTATTAAGCTTTCGGGCTCGTTTATGCCGCAGCGCTTCAAAAGCCTTGTGGATAAATTCGGTGCCGACCCTGCCGCTATGAAACAAGCAGGGATCGCCTATGCTACTGATCAGATCATCGATTTATATGCGAACGGCATTACCAATGTTCACGTTTACTCGATGAACAAGCCCGATGTGGCGGCAAAAATTCAAAATAATCTTTCGGATATGTTAGGAAAATGAATTCTGTGATTTTAAATAAAACCTTTACCGAACCGCCTTTTTGTGAAAAGGAAATTTTACGGTATGCAGGCTGTAAAGAGGCAGACGGCGAAATAACTGCGCTTTTAAAATCCTGCATCAATGAAATTAAGACGGAGCTTACCTATAGGGTGTGCTACCGTCTGTTTGATGTAAAAATACGTGATGATATTTGTGATTTCGGTGCATTCACGTTGCGGTCAAAGGATTTATCGTTTGATTTAAGCGGCTGCAAAAGTGCCATACTGTTTGCCGCAACCGTCGGTGTCGGAATTGACCGTCTTATTGCCAAATACGGACGGATTTCTCCCTCAAAAGCGCTGATGTTTCAGGCTATCGGTGCTGAACGTATTGAGGCGCTTTGTGATGCTTTTTGCGCCGATATCTCAAAAGAGTATAACATTGGTACAAAGCCACGCTTTAGTCCCGGTTACGGCGATTTACCGCTTGCGGCTCAAAAGGATATGTTTGCCGTGCTTTCCCCCGAAAAGCAGATAGGGCTGACCTTAACCGACAGTCTGCTTATGTCACCGTCCAAATCGGTTACGGCAATAGTGGGACTTGGCGGTAAAAAAGAAAACACAATAACTAACAAATGTGCTTTTTGCGATAACAAAGACTGCACATTCAGAGGTGTCTAATGAATTTCAGAGAATATTTAAAAAATAACATAGTTTATCTTGACGGAGGTATGGGAACGCTGTTACAGGCGCAAGGACTTCGCCCCGGTGAGCATCCTGAACGCTGGAATTTGTCGCACTCCGACGTGATTACAAGTATTCACAAATCCTATTTTGATGCGGGCAGTAATATTGTTTGTACCAATACCTTTGGCGCCAATATACTTAAATTTTCAGAGGATGAACTTGAAGAAATAATCAAAGCGGCTGTCGCTAATGCAAATAGAGCAAGAGCCCTTTCGGTACAGAAAGGCGAAAAATTTATTGCTCTTGATATCGGCCCTTCGGGAAAACTGTTAAAACCTTTGGGTGATCTTGATTTTGAGGATGCGGTAAATGTATTTGCAAAAACCGTAAAGCTCGGCGTTAAATACGGCGTAGACCTCATTATCATTGAAACAATGAACGATTCCTACGAAACCAAAGCCGCTCTCCTTGCCGCCAAGGAAAACAGCAACCTTCCCGTAATCGTTTCCAACGCCTACGGCGAAGAGGGCAAACTAATGACGGGTGCAACACCTGCCGCCATGGTTGCGCTTCTTGAGGGTATGGGTGTTGATGCCTTGGGTGCGAACTGTTCGCTCGGCCCCAAACAGCTTCGCCCGGTTGCAGAGGAACTGCTGACGTATGCATCTGTTCCCGTTATACTCAAGCCCAATGCAGGACTTCCTAAATCGGTAGACGGAAAAACCATTTTTGATGTAACAGCCGATGAGTTTTCGGATGAAGTAGACGAACTTATAAAACAAGGGGTTCGTGTTGTGGGCGGTTGCTGCGGTACGACACCGGAATATATCAAGGCTTTATATCAGAAAACTTGTGATTTTGCACCGGTGCCTACCCATAACAAGAATATAACAACGGTATCTTCTTATACCCACGCCGTAGAATTCGGCGAAAAGCCGATCCTTATCGGTGAGCGTATCAATCCTACGGGTAAAAAGCGCTTTAAACAGGCACTGCTTGATAACGATATGGATTATATTCTGTCTGAGGGTGTCAATCAGCAGGAAAAGGGTGTTGACATACTTGATGTCAACGTAGGACTTCCCGATATTGACGAAGTGGAGATGCTAAAAAATGCCGTTTGTGAATTGCAGTCAGTTACCGACCTACCTTTACAGATTGATACCGCCGATGTTACTGCAATGGAAGCGGCGCTTCGTCGTTATAACGGTAAAGCGATGATTAATTCCGTAAACGGTAAACGAGAAAGCATGGAAACCGTATTTCCGATGGTTAAAAAATACGGCGGCGTGGTGGTTGCCCTTACTTTAGATGAGGATGGTATTCCTGAAACGGCTGAAGGTAGAGTGAAAATTGCCGAAAAGATACTCGATACCGCCGCAAAATACGGCATCGAAAGAAAGGATATCATTTTCGACACGCTGGCTATGACCATAAGCTCTGACAACAAAGCGGCTCTTGCCACTCTGTCCTCGCTTAAAACCATAAAAAATAAGCTCGGTTGCCATACATCCCTCGGAGTTTCAAACATTTCTTTCGGACTGCCGAACAGAGATGCTGTAAATGGCACGTTTTTCGCTTTGGCTCTTGAAAACGGTCTTTCGGCTGCGATTATGAACCCGTATTCTGCCGATATGATGAAGACCTATTACACCTATAAGGCGCTTAAAGGAATGGACGAAAACTGCGCTGAATATATCTGTGCAGCAGACCTGTTTACCGTTACTGCACCTGCTACAACCGCTGAAACAAAAAAGAGTGCTGAAGAATTTTCTTCCGAGCTTCAGCGAGCGGTAATTAAGGGTTTTAAGGAAAAGGCGGCAGAACTTACAAAATCCATTCTTTTAAGTGTTGACCCACTTGAAATTGTTAATAACGAAATTATACCCGCACTCAATACCGTAGGTAAAGGCTTTGAAGAAAAGACAGTATATTTACCACAGCTGCTTATGAGTGCTGAAGCCGCCAAAAGTGCCTTTGAAGTCATAAAATCGTTTATGGCAGGCGGTGAAAAATCCGCCGATAAAGGTACTTTTGTAATTGCCACAGTTTACGGAGATATTCACGATATCGGCAAAAATATCGTGAAGCTTTTACTTGAAAACTACGGCTTTAATGTGGTGGATCTTGGAAAGGACGTGCCGCCCGAGCAAATCGTCCAAAAGGTCGTTGAGCTTCATGCACCTCTTGCAGGTCTTAGTGCTCTTATGACCACCACTGTGCCTGCTATGGAAGAAACCATCAAGCAACTAAAGGCTAAGGCGCCTTGGTGCAAAACCGTTGTCGGCGGTGCAGTTTTAACACAGGAGTACGCTGATAAAATTGGTGCAGATAAATACGCAAAGGACGCAATGGAAGCCGTTCGCTATGCAGAGAATATTATTGGGGGGGGTAAGGTATAATGTTGATTTCTACAAGGGGCAGATATGCTTTGCGAGTAATGCTCGATCTTGCAGATAATCGAAGCGACGGGTATATTGCAATGAAAAAAGTAGCTGAGCGCCAAGGACTATCGCTTAAATATATCGAAAGAATTATGCCGGTACTCTCAAAAAATAATTATGTCGAGGGCGTTCATGGCAAGGGCGGAGGCTACCGTCTTTCGAAAGAGCCAAAAGAGTACAGAGTTGGAGATATTTTAAGACTCGCCGAAGGGGATCTCGCCCCCGTCACCTGTCTTCAGTGCAATGCCGAAAAGTGCGACCGCGCTGATAAATGCCCCACACTTCCTATGTGGACAGAGTTTTACAATATGGTAAACAACTATTTCGACGGTATAACTCTTGCAGATTTAATGAAATAAGTAAAACAAACAAGCAAGAAAATAAAGATGTCGTGTTGCTAAAAGTGTTTTTCTCTGAAAGCTTTTGGCTTGAATTAGGCATTTACCTCGTTTTATATACTATTGCTTTCGGAACGAAACGAGGAATTATTATTCTTTGGAATAAGTTTGTATCTAAAAAGAAAGAAGGAAATGAAAAAGGCAAGTAGTTTTTTATGGGGAATCGTGCTTATTGCAGCAGGTGCGTTATTTGCACTGAACGCATTAAACATAACGAACATTGACATCTTCTTTGAAGGTTGGTGGACATTGTTTATCATCGTGCCCTGTGCCGTAGGTTTGTTTACCGGACGGCAAAAGACACTTCCTGACAGAAATATCGTTATTGACGGTTATAGTGGTTGGGTCTTTCTTAATCGCTATGGTTTAGTATTGAGCCCCAAAAGTGCGAACGATGCCATTGACAGTATCATCAACAAATACAATGCTAACGAAAAAGAGGTTGCTTCATTGGAAAAACGAGACCCCGTATATCTTCCACACCAGACTAACCATATGTTGCGACACTCGTATTGCACTCGTATGATTGAGAAGTGTTGTGAACCCAACAGCGGCATTGATGTTAAGATTGTACAATACCTTATGGGGCACAATGATGCCAAAACCACTTTGGACATCTATACGGATGTCCACGAGGAGTTTGTTAAGCAGACAATGTCTCGTTTTGCAGGGCAAATCTATTTAGGTTGATTTTCGGGTGGACGATTCCGTCCACCCAACCTTTTTCTTTAACCCTTAAAACAGAATATTTTATGGGCGATAAAAAGCACCGCAAAATATTCTTAAATTCATCTATTATCTTCTTTATGAATTATGCAAAAAAAAGATGGGCGGGTGGAAAGAAAAAAGCAGGTATCAAATCGCTTTGATACCTGCAAAAACCTTATTAAGTTCTCATAACTTTTCAGGAAAGCTTCGGGTTCTATGGGTAAATCGTGGGTAAAATGCCTTTTTTGACAGTTTCAAAACCCTGAAAACCTGCATAAATAAAGGGTTTTCTTAATCAAGCGGCTTCATTGTGGGGAAAAGTTTCTCCAACAATTCACACATCTTCATATTTCATCAAATCCTTTATTTTACTTGTTTTCCCGAACTTCATATCCATTCATATTACATCAGGGAAAAAATAAAATTG
>SVPF01000049.1 GCA_015066005.1 Oscillospiraceae bacterium | reverse complement strand
ATAGAAAAGCGAATGGTTGGTCGCAAGAAGATTTCGCAGAAAAACTGAATGTATCACGGCAGGCAATCAGCCGCTGGGAAAACGGAACCGCACTGCCCGATGCACAAAACATATTGCAGATTAGCAAACTGTTCAATGTTACAACTGATTATTTGCTCAATGATGACTATGAAAGCGACACTGATATTCCTGCCGTTCAGACCGCAACAAAGGAAACGGAAGATTTGTTTTCAAAAAAGAAACGACTTCATTTGATAGCCGCAATTTGTTTTACGATATCAGTATTTTGCTCGCTGATAGGTTTAGTGAACAGTACAAATGATATCCAGTTAGGGCTTTCTTGCTTTACATTAGCTCTTTGTGCAGGAAATGCAGTTGCACAGTTTATATTGTATTTAAAAAAAAGATAATGTAACCTGCACAACAAATTACAATTTGTTGAACAGAGCGGCTACAATACTTTTGGGCTTTTTTATCCCTGTTTCTGCTCCGTTTAGGTAGTCTTTCGCAGAAAAGAACCCACATTTGTCTATGACAAGTGTGGGTTCTTTTTAACTAAATCCGTCCTATCGGACGGGATAAATCCCGCTTTCGTGGGATGAAATCCGACTTCGTCGGGAGATAAGGACGGATTTAATTTCATCTGCGAAGCAGATTTCATCCGAGCGGAGTGAGGATTTCATCGCGCTTGCGCGATTTCATTGAAAAGTTTGCAAATGACATGGATCAAGAACGAAGCAAAGAGATACATTCAAAAATACGGCTTATGAGGTATGTTGGTGTACTTTTGCTTACTCTTACTTCGATTCTGCTCCGTTTGGTGACTCTTTCGCAAAAAATCCCACAGTTTTCACTGTGGGATTTTTAATATATTATTCAATCTTACCTTCACGTTTTTCGTGGGGAAGGTTGAAACGAAGTACGTAATGTTGGGGAATACCGTTCTTCATTTTAAAGTTTTGTTCGCCCTGAATAAGTGGCATACAATATTCAATTGCATCGTTGGTTACGTTATTTTGGGTTTCGTTAATCCAACTGAGAGGGAAGTATTTAACCTTGTTTGCAACCTCTCTTACGTCAACATGTTCAATGCGCATATTATAAGGGTGGTTTCTTACACGTTTATATACCATCGTTCTACCAGAAAAACCGTCAAGTGCGGTTTTAACAGCAGCACCGCCTATACGTTCGGCTTCAGTAATATCACGCTTTGAGCTTAAGTGGGAAGAACAACGCTGCATTACGTTAAGCTCAATTGAACGTACCTTACAGCCAATTTCCTGTGAAACAATTTTTTCAAGTGCTTTACCCACACCGGATAAATATTTATGTCCGAAGTTATCTACCTTACCTGACTGAAAACCGTCAGCATCTAATGAAATGCCTTCCGAAACGGCAACAATAACAGCATAGTATTTTTCTTGTGCGGCCTTAACGTCTTCAATGAATTTTTTAACCGAAAAGGGTACTTCGGGCAAATAGATAAGATGGGGCGCAACCTCACCGTTTTGACGTAAAACAGCCGATGAAGCGGTAAGCCAGCCTGTGTCACGTCCCATAATTTCGACAATAGTTACCGATTTTGCCGAATAAACGCTACTGTCGCGGATAATTTCCTGCATGGTGGTGGCAATATACTTTGCGGCAGAGCCAAAGCCGGGGGTATGGTCGGTAATGGGCAAATCATTATCAATGGTTTTGGGGATACCAATTGCTTTTATATCAATGTTATTTGCTTTAAAATAATCGTCAAGCTTCATAACGGTATCCATCGAATCGTTACCACCGATATAGAAAAAGGCACCAATATTGTACTTTTTAAGGTTTAAGGTAATAGTTTCGAAAACTGTCCTATCAGTTTTAAAATCAGGAAGCTTATATCTGCAGGAGCCAAGCACGGTTGATGGGGTTTGACGGATAAGCTCAACATCCTCATCATCTGAAATAATGTCACAAAGGTTTACTAAATTATCTAAAATTAAACCTTCAATACCATTTACCGAGCCATAAACCGTTTCGATTTCTTCGTACTTGGTGGCGTGGCGGAAAACACCTAAAAGTGACGCGTTAATAGCGCAGGTGGGACCACCCGACTGAGCAACTGCAATGTTCATTAAAAACTTCCTTTACCTTTAAATTTTATAGACATTTTATCATAAAAAGGGTGAAAAGTAAATGAATATATAACAAATTAAGGCAAAATTTGATATTTTGTTTTGCTTGAAATAATAAAATAACTGTGTTATAAAGAATACATAATAAAAATAGGCGGTGAAAAGGTGGAAATTTTATATAGTGATACACATATTGTTGTGTGCATAAAGCCCGCGGGTATTTTGTCGCAGGAGGAAAGCAGTGGCGGAGAAAGTATGATTAGTGAGCTTTCAAAAATGTACGACTGTGAAATTTTTCCCCTTCACCGACTTGATAAGGGTGTTTCGGGGGTTATGGTTTATGCCAAAACCAAGTTTGCTGCGGCCAAGCTTTCGCAGGATATTGCCGACCGCCGCTTTAAAAAGGAATATTTGGCCGTTGTTCACGGTGTGCCCGCGGAAGAGGGTGTAATGCAGGACCTTTTATTTAAGGACAGCCGTAAAAATAAATCCTTCGTGGTGGACCGCAAGCGTAAGGGTGTTAAGGAAGCATCGCTTCAATATAGACTTATTAAAACCAACGGGCAAAAATCGCTTGTGGAAATTTTATTACACACGGGGCGCACGCATCAAATCAGGGTGCAGTTTTCATCCAGAAAAATGTCACTTTTAGGCGATAAAAAATATGGCGCCGTGGATGATTATAAAAGTATTGCCTTGTTTTCCTACCGCTTAAGCTTTAATCACCCCAAAACTAATGAGCAAATGGTATTTAAGGCAAACGAAGCCGAATTTATCAATACATTTATGTAATAAAAAATGCAGCCCCTGCGGTTAGTGCTACCGCAGGGGTTTAATATCACCAGAAAACCTCACCGATAAGTGGGTCTTTTAAAACTGTGCCGCCGCAGGTGCAACGGGCTTCCTTGGTTTGTGAATTATAATTCCATTTTTTAAGGGTAATGTCCTCAGCCTTGCTGCAGTCGCAGTCGAATTCGGGTGTGCCGCCCGAAAAGCCGTAGCAAACCAATTGGGTAGGATGGCTTTCATACAAATAAAAGTTTATGGAAATGCCATTATAGGTGTATGATAAATTTTGCGTAGGTGATTCAATAACCTTTGCAATCTTTATAGAATTTATAAAGTCTTTATTTTCGCTTTTAATTGCGCCAAAATAAAAATCATCGCAGGGCTTAATAAATTCGTATTTGGTGCCCGCAAATTTTTTGTCATACTGGTACACGACGCGCATTCTGTACGGATTGCTTTCAGCGGGGGTTATTTGGTATGTAATTTCAATAGTACCCTTTTTGTTGTCGTGATTGTCATATATAGAATAGGTAATAGGCTCGCCACCGCCCCAGCTGTCATAACGTGTATAGTAAAAAATACCGTTTTTATAGCTTGCTCTTTCGGGTCCTTCAAGGTCATAGCTTCCCTTGGCCTTGAAATCATTCCAAATTTTGTCGGTTATAACAAATTTTGAATTTATTTTGTCATAAATAACCTTTTCGGGAATTTCGTAATTAAATTCAATGCCGTCTACCTCGCTTTTAAGGTACTTTTTGTCACTGAAAAATTGAATGCAGTCTCTTGCTAAAACATCAAAATGCAGGCTTCCGTCATCCTTGAAGGTATCGGTCATAAATAAGTGGTAGGTATAGCTTTTTGCGGGTGTTTTTTCGGGCTCGTCCTTTGAGATGTCGCTTTCGGTATCCTCAGGTGTGACTGTTTCCTTCTCGGTTTCTACCGTTACGGTAATTTTAAGCTCGGTTGCCTTTTGCTTAATTGCGGCTTCGGTGCTGCTTAAAATTTCTTCGGTGTTAACCTTTTCGTCCTTAACCTCAGCCAGCGATACCTTAACAAAGGCATTTTCCTTAACAAAGCCTTCGGCATAGGTTGCCGAAATAACCTCCTTAATAACAGCGTCAAGGTCATTTTCCTTATGGCTAAGCTTTTCCTTAACCTTTTTTGCATCATCGTTTAAGGCTTCAATGGCCAAAACCTTGTTTGATTCATCAAGATAAAGGTTAAATTCAGGGTTAATGGTAACCTTAACAACCGTTACATACCCTTCGGGCTTCGAGAATGCGGTGTCGGTTTTATTCGGTTTACTGTCGGTAGTGGTGTTTTTACCGCCGCAAGCCGCAAATGTAAATAATAAAGTAAAAGTAAGTAAAAATGCTAAAAGCTTTTTCATAATAATTCCCCCTTAAAACTTTATATATATTGTAGCATATATTTTTTGTGTTTGCAATAAGGGGAATGTTATTGACAAATATTAAAATGCGGTATAAAATTACTACATACTAATTTAAGGGTGATGTTATGTCTGTTAAAATTTCTCCATCAGTTCTAACGGCTGATTTTTTGACCCTTGCCGTTGATATTAAAAGGCTTGAAGCGGCAGGGTGTGATATGCTGCATTTAGATGTTATGGACGGTGCCTTCGTGCCTAATATTTCCTTTGGTGTGCCTGTTATTAAATCCATTAAAGCACATTCAACCATACCGCTTGATGTTCATTTAATGATTGATAGACCTCACCGCTATATTAAGGAATTTGCTGCCGTTTCGGACTGGCTTGGCTTTCATTTTGAAGCAGGAAGTGATAATGCCGAGCTTTTAAAGGAAATAAGAAATTTGGGTTGTAAGTCCTGCCTTACCATAAAGCCCTGCACTGCACCGCAGGAAATTTTTGATTTGCTGCCTCTTTGTGATATGGTGCTTGTAATGTCGGTCGAGCCGGGCTTTGGCGGGCAAAAATTTATGCCAAGCTCTTTAGAAAAGCTGTCAGCCTTAAGGGATGAAATTAAGCGTCAGGGTCTTAATATTGAGCTTGAAATTGACGGCGGTATTAACGGTGAAACTGCACCCTTAGCTGTAAAGGCTGGTGCCACGGTTTTGGTTGCGGGAAGCTATATTTTCAGCGATGAAATGACCGACAGGGTTAAATATCTTAAATCTCTTTAAAAAATGCTTTGCCGTAGGTTTTCACGGCGTTGCCTAAGACCAAGGGCTTTCCGTGCTCACGGGTTATGGCGATAAAAATGTAATTTTTTGTTTTGAATTTTGCAAATTCGCAAAGTTGTCTTAAGGTTGGCCAACGACAATCGGCGGTTAATATAAGTCGGTAATCCGTTGTTGTTTTGTAAAGCGAGCTTTTAATCAGCGGTTTTTTGTTGTAAAGGAATAAAATACCGTCGGTTAAAGCATCGCTGTTATCGAAAACATAAAGCACCTCGGTTTTTTCGGCTTTTCGTGTTAGTGTGGGCATGGTCATTTTGATTAAAGCCTCCCGTCAGGAGTTTAAAATTAAATATAATCTTCCTTTAATTTAAAGGAGAGCCGAAATTTTTAAAATTTTGACTCTCATTTTTAATTATGTTATTCGTCGGTAAGGTCTGCACAGCCGCAGTATGATCCATTGTCAACACTGTCTGGGCGGGGTGGGAAAAAGTCATCCAGCGGGAACTGAATGCGGCTGAAGGTGTCGCAGGGCTCGGCGGTGGAATGGTCGCAGGATTTTTGCGGCACGCAAAAGTCGTAAACAGGGATAAGCATTTGCACATTGCGTATAAGCTGTACTACCGTGAAAAGACCTATGGTAGCATAAATGGTGGGGGTTCCTCTCGGAATGTCGGTTACAACATGGCCGCCAAGTGCTTCGCAAACACAGTCAGGTATGCAGCAGGACGCTTCATAGCAGTCGCGCACGGTGCCAATTCTTGCCGAAAGGGGAACGGGATCAACCGCACTTACAACACATTTGGGTGTGTTACTACCCGAAAAAGTGCTTGTGTTATGGTTGCGGCATTCTTCACCCACAATATTTGAAAAGGTTTTAACCGAGCCACAGCTACCGTATAAAATTACCTTTTTGTTAAAGGTGGCAATACCGTTTATAACCTGTGGGCAGGTGCTGGGGGATGTGTAAAGGTCAAAGGATAAAAGGAAGAAGAAGGTAAGGTCGCAGGAATAATATCCCTTGTTAAAATTAACAGGCTCAACATCTATAAAGACATTAAGCACTTCGGCACTGCGAAGCCGCACGCTTAAAGCGTTGTTTATAAGGGTTTGGGTTTCGGGCAGGAAAAAACAGCGCAAATCCTCTAAACAGTCACGGTCGCAGCAGGAATCGTAAACTCGGCCTGCATCAATACATACAGCATCGTTACAGTTTTCGTGATTACTAAAATCTGCCATATAAAAACAGCCTCCTAAAAATTTTCAAGTCAGTTTTAAGGCTAACTTCACTAATATAATATGTTTTGCCTTAAAATAGGTTAAAAAATTTTAATTACGGTTGACTTAAAGGGGCAAAAAATGTAAAATAATGCAAGGTGATTATTTTGGATAATAAATTTTGGTACAAAAAGGGGCTGAAGGACGGCATACCTATAGCTCTTGGGTATTTTGCTGTTGCCTTTACATTAGGTATAGCTGCCGAAAAGGCAGGGCTTACTGCATTTCAAACCTTTATCGCAACAGGCACAACACTGGCATCTGCCGGTGGCTATGCGGGTATAAGCGTTATTGCCGCAGGCGGTACATATTTTGAAATGTTTTTAACCATGCTTATTGTTAATGCCCGTTATATTTTAATGTCTTGCTCGCTCAGCCAAAAAATATCACCTAGAACCTCAACACTTCACCGTATGGGCGTTGCCTTTGGTGTGACCGATGAAATTTTCGGTATTTCTTCATCCGTTTCGGGTTATTTAAATCCATTTTATAATTACGGCGCAATGACGGTATCAATTCCCGGTTGGGCAAGCGGCGCCGCTTTGGGTGTGCTTGTGGGTAATATTTTGCCTGTAAGTGTTATGTCGGCACTGTCGGTCGGCATTTTTGGTATGTTTTTGGCAATTATAATTCCGCCCGCTAAGGAAAATAAGGTTATAATGGGTGGGGTTATTGCTTCCTTCCTATTAAGCTTTTTGTTTAACAAATTGCCAATAATCGCAAATAATATATCAAGCGGTATGCAGGTTATAATTTTAACCGTGGTAATTGCGCTTTCACTTGCAATTCTTTTTCCTGTAAAGGAGGAAGAAAACGATGCATAAAACATATATTTATATAGCCATTATGGCGCTTACAATTTTTCTAATCCGTGTTTTACCTTTAACACTTATCCGTAAAAAAATTAAAAACAAAACCCTTCGGTCGTTTTTGTTTTATGTGCCTTATGTAACCCTTTCGGTTATGACATTTCCCGCAATAATTTATGCAACAAATAATATTTGGTCGGGTGTTGCAGCGCTTGTGGCGGGTGTAATACTTGCTTATAAGGGTGTCAGCCTTTTGGGCGTTGCGGTATCCTCCTGCGCGGTGGTATTTGTAATTGAATTGATTATTAAATTGATGTGAAAATTGGGGTTTATAGGGCTAACGCCCAAAAGAAAAAAGAATAAAGAAAAAATAATAAATAATAAAAAATGTGTGCCTACGGCACAATATATAAATCCGTCGGCAAAGCCGACACCGATTTTATTCTTT
>SVPF01000015.1 GCA_015066005.1 Oscillospiraceae bacterium | reverse complement strand
ATAATGGCTGTCGGTCTGGAAGCCTGCCTGCCAGCCAAGAAGTGAAACGGCAGGGTAGCCAAGCTTTTCAATTGCCATTGCCAAAAGTGAAATTGAAATTTGTTCACCTGCTGACAGCAGCATATCCATTTCACGCCTTGAAGGGCCTTTGGGGTTGATTTCCTTTGCTTTGTCGATTAAATCATCAGTAGTGTCGCCCTGAGCTGATACAACAACTACGACATCGTTGCCTTTTTTATAATCCTCAATAATTATGTTGGCAACATTAAATACCTTTTCGGCATTGGCAACCGACGAGCCGCCGAACTTTTTAACAATAAGTGACATTTATAATACCTCCGTATTAGAGCATGGTATGCAAAATTTTATAATTTTCAAGGTGTGATAACGACTGAAGCTTTTCTAAAACCTCGCTTTCAGCCATTTCCTTGGTTAAAATAGCAATTTCCTGACGGAATTCGTTCATTACATAGCTTTCAAAGCAATTATTAAAGGCCGCAACAAATTCAGGCTTCAGGGCGGTGTAATCATCACCCTTTAAGGTGATGTAATACATACCGATTTCATCACAATCCTTAATAACATAACCCTCTTCGCCATCCTTCCAGTTAAGGTATTTTTTATAACCGTCGTGACGAATGGCGTCAATAATATCAGCTACAACAGCACTTGCGGTTGCTTCCTTGCCTGCGCCCTTGCCGTAAAAGGCAACCTCGCCTGTTTGGTCACCGTTAACAACAACACAGTTAAACACGCCGTTCACGCTTGATAAAATATGCTCGCGGCTAACTAGCGTTGGGCGGACCGAAGCGGTAATTTTACCGTCAGGCTGTTTTTTGGCGTGGCCGATAAGCTTTATAACTGCGCCAAAGCCGTCAGCATATTCAACATCATCAAGTGAAATATTTGTTATGCCCTCGGTTTTGACCTGTTCGGGATAAACGTGCTTGCCAAAGCCTAAGGCCGCTAAAATACAAACCTTGCGGCAGGCATCGTGGCCTTCAACATCGGCTGCGGGATTTCTTTCGGCAAAGCCTAAATCCTGCGCGAGCTTAAGCGCTGTGTCAAAGTCCATATTATCCACTATCATTTTATTTAAAATATAGTTTGTTGTTCCGTTTAAAATGCCCCAAAATTCATCAATTTCATTTGCGGCAAGGCAGTTAGCCATTGGGCGTAAAACGGGAATACCGCCGCCAACGCTTGCTTCAAACAAAAAGCTAACGCCCTTTTCGTTTGCGATTTTTATAAGCTCAGCACCCTTTGCGGCAACAAGCTCTTTATTAGAGGTTACAACGCTTTTGCCTGCCATTAAGCAAGCCTTTACAAAATCGTAAGCGGGATTAATTCCGCCCATAACCTCGGCAACAACCGAAACGCTGTCATCATTTAAAATGTCGTTAAAATCCTTAGTGAATTTATCACTGTAGGTAACGTCAAAATCCCTCAAATCAAGGATATGCTTAACATTGATATTATTTTGTACACGGGTTTCAATTCTTTCCTTGTGGTTAATTAAAATTTCCGCCACACCCGAACCTACAACACCGTGACCCATAATGGCAATATTTATCATTTTTGCCCTCCGTTCATGCTTTTAATGGAAATAACGCCTTCAATACCCCTAATGGATTTAAGCATTTCATCAACCGAAACTGTAATTTTGTCGGTCTTAATTGTTACGGTAACGGCGGCCGCGCCGTCAACGGGAATGGCTTGGTTTACCGTTAAAATATTTGCGCCGTATTCATACAGCGCGGTTGTAAGGGAAGAAAGCATACCTGCCTTGTCCGAAAGCTTTGCTAAAAGTGTAAGGGTTTTTTGGTTTGATTCGGAATATTTAAAAACATAATCCTTATACTTATAAAAGGCACTTCTTGAAATGCCTGCCATTTTAGCCGCCTGACTGGCATTTTGCGCACGCCCGTTGGCTAAAAGCTCTTTAGCTAAAATAACGCCTTCAAACACACTTGGCAGGACTTTTGAATCCACTAAAAAATAGCTTGAATTATTCATAAGTGTCCCCCATAGAAAAACTATTGTATTTAATTATAGTACACTTAATGATAAAAATCAACCCCTAAAGTATCTTTTTTACATATATGTAAAAGTTGCATAAATTTTATAAATAAGGGTGATAAAAGTTTGGACCAACAGGCAAAAAAACGCTTTTTAATTAACTTTTTATATATTGCCGTAATTGGTGGGGCGGCGGTAATTTTAAGCCGTTTTTTGCTTTTAAAAATGTTTCCTTTTTTATTGTCGGTTATTGTTGCTACATTATCCCAAAGACCCGCCGCTTTTTTAAGCAAGAAAAGCGGTATTAAAAAACCGTTTTGTGCCGTGCTTTTGTCGGCGGGTATTTATATAGGTGTAGGCGCAGGGCTTATTTTTTTGGTTTATCGCCTCATCATATCATCGGCGGGGCTAATTGATTATTTGCCGCAAATTTTTTCAAACCTTAAAGGCGCAATTCAAAATATTGAAGGGTGGCTGTCAAGTTATTTTCCGCAGGACTATAAGCTATCCCTAAGCGGTGTTTTGGAAGGCTTTGCAAAAAGTCTTACCGACTTTTTAACCGATGCAATCAAAAAAGCTGTTACCTATTTGCCGTCGTTTTTATTAAGCAGTGTGGTTGCACTTGTGGCGGCGTGCTATATTTCAAAGGACTTTGAAGGGCTTTCAAAATTTGCAAAATCGTTATGCAGTGAGGACTTTTATAATCGGTTTAATCGCATTAAAAATATTTTAACTAAGAGTGTTTTAAAAATTATAAAGGGTTATTTAATTTTAATGCTTATAACCTTTGTTGAATTGTGGCTTGGACTTAGTATTTTAAGTGTTAAAAATGCGTATTTATGGGCGTTTTTTATTGCTTTAATCGATTTTTTGCCTGTTTTGGGAACGGGTGCAGTAATGGTGCCCTGGGCGGTTTACTGCGCCATTACAGGAAGCACCGGATTGGCAATCGGTCTTGCGGTTTTATATATAATAATTGTGATTATTCGCAATTTTTGTGAACCAAAAATTGTTTCACAGCAAATGGGCATAAACCCTTTATTTATACTGTTTTCAATGTATTTAGGGCTAAAGCTTTTCGGTGGTGCGGGGTTAATAATTTTGCCAATTATTTTAATTGTAACCATAAAATATTATAAGGAAGAAATGCAATAGAGTTTGTCAGTTTTTAAAACTTCGCATATTATGTAACAGCGGAGTGACTTAAATGAAAAGATATGTAATAGCTACCGGAACTGTCACCTACGCTATAAAGGGTAGGGATATATTGCGAAAAAACGGCTTTTCGGTTAAAATTGAAAGAATTACCGGTGATAAAACTCTTGGGTGCGGATATGTGCTTATAATAAGCGAAAATGTATCTGAAGCAGAGAAAATTTTGAAAAATAACGGGGTTAAAATTCTTAAAATTGCTGAAGAGCAATAATTATTTTAAAGAGCATTCCAAGGGTTTGGGATGCTCTTTTTCGGAGGATTTTTTTATGATTTATTTTGATAATGCCGCAACGGGCGGACACAAGCCGCAATCGGTTATAAATGCGGTGAATTATGCGCTTTTAAGCTTGTCGGCAAACCCTGGAAGAAGCGGGCATAAGCCTTCAACCATGGCGGCAGATTTGGTTTATAAAACGCGCCAAAAAACAGCCGATTTTTTTGGAGCAGAGGGGGCTGAGCAGGTTGTATTCACCCAAAACTGCACACAAAGCCTTAATTTTGTTATAAAGGGTGTACTGAAAAAGGGTGACCACGCTGTTGTTTCAAGTCTAGAGCATAATGCGGTAATGCGCCCGCTTGTAAAGACGGGTGTAAGCTATTCTACGGCGCAGGTTTTTGAAAATGATAATGACACTATAAAGGACTTTGAGGATAAAATTAAAGTTAATACAAAGCTTGTAATTATGACGGCGGCTTCAAATGTTACGGGACAAATTTTACCTTTTTCAGAGGTTGCAAGAATTTGCCAAAAAAGAGGGGTTTTGTTTTGTCTTGATGCGGCGCAGGGTGCGGGCATTTTGCCGATAAATATGCAAAAAATGTGCATAGATTATCTATGTGCGGCACCCCACAAAAGCCTTTATGCACCAATGGGACTGGGTATTTTAGTTTGCAGAAAGCCTATTGATAATACAGTTATTGAAGGCGGAACGGGGACATCCTCGCTTAATTTTTTACAGCCGAATACCTTGCCCGAAATGCTGGAGAGCGGTACTGTTAATGTGCCTGCAATTGCGGGACTTTCGGCAGGAATTGATTTTGTTAAAAAACAGGGAATTGAAAACATTTACAAAAAAGAAATGCGGCTTTTAAAAATGCTTTATGAAGGGCTTTCGGGATGTAAAAATATAATTCTTTACACCAAACCGCCTTTTATGCATAAATATGCACCGATTCTACCCTTTAATGTTAAGGGTTTGAAAAGTGAGGAGGCGGCCGCATATTTTGATAAAAACGAAATTGCCTTACGGGCGGGACTTCATTGTGCGCCGACAGCGCATAAAATGCTTGGTACAACCGATTTTGGTACCCTTAGGGCAAGCTTTTCGGTATTCAACACCGAAAATGAAGTTTTAAGGGTAATAAATGCTGCAAAAAAACTTTAAAAATTTCATTTTTACTATTGAATGATATTTGTTAATGTGTTAAAATAAGATGAAATATTATTATAATAATACGCTTGAGAAGGGATGTTAAAAATTGGGCGCATTTTTAGATACTTTGTATATGATCTGGAATCAAATTGTTTACGCAATTGCCAACGGCGGAATTGCTGATATTATTGACATTGCGGTTATCGCTTATGTTATTTATCAGGGCATTGTATTTTTGCGTGAATCAAGGGCCGGTCAGCTTGTTAAGGGTCTTGTAATTTTGTTTTTGGTTTTCGTTATTGCAAAATGGTGGAACCTTGTAACAATTCAATGGGCTTTATCAAAAGCGATTGACTTTATTATCATCGCCGCTGCGGTTATTTTCCAGCCTGAGCTTCGCCGAATTCTTGAAAGGGTGGGCCGTACCAAGCTAACAGCAGGTCAGCTTTTTGACGAGCGTGAAAGTGTTCAGTCTGAAAGTATTGACAAAATTTGTAAAGCCGCAGGCTTTATGCAGGAAAAGAAGATAGGTGCTCTTATTGTTTTCGAGCGTGAAACACAGCTTGGCGAAATTATAAACACAGGCACAATTGTTGACGCCGCAACCTCGGTTTCGGTTGTAAATAATTTGTTCTTTCCAAAATCTCCGCTTCATGACGGCGCGGTAATTGTTCGCAACGGCCGTATTTATGCCGCAGGCTGTATTTTACCCTTAAGCCAACTTGATTTATCGAGCTCATCAATGGGTACGCGCCACCGTGCCGCTATCGGTATGAGTGAAAATTCCGATGCAGTTGTGCTTGTCGTTTCAGAAGAAACGGGTACAATTTCAATTGCGGAAGGCGGTAATATTACACGCAATTATAATGCGGTTACTGCCGCAGCCGAGCTTAGACGTCTTCTTTTGGATAATGAAGATAAGCAAAAGCAGTTACCCGTTGTTAAGGTACTTAAGAACATAAATCCCTTTAAGAAAAATCAGTGAAAGGATGGGTTATAAATGTCAGAAAAGCTTAAAATGTTAAAGCCCTCCGCACTAAAGGGGTTGCTTTACAATAAAAAGGTTATCATTCCGCTTTCAATTTTCCTGGCCTTTGTTATGTGGCTCGTTATTACCACACAGGAAAATCCCATGCGCGAACGTACCTTTACAAACCTTACCCTTAATGTTAATATGGAAAACACCTTCGCCGATGAAAACGGTATGAATATTGTAAGTGATATTTCTTCCCAAAAGTTCAGCGTGGTTGTTAGGGGACCAAGCTATGTTGTGTCTTCCTTAAGACCTGAGGATTTAACCGTTTATGTTTCGGCGGCAACAGTCGATGAGCCGGGGCAGTATAAGCTGGATGTTGTGGCATCACGTTCCTCAACAAATTATGAAATACTTTCGGTGTCACCCTCTACCGTTAAGGTTGAGTTTGACTATTTTGACACCAAGGAATTCACGGTTAAGGCCGATGCTAAGGGTGCTGCCGCTACCGAGGGGCTTATTGCTGAGGCAGGTATTGTAAGCGGTATTGAGGGCGATATTTTGAAGGTTACGGGTCCAAGAAGCAAGGTTAATAAAATTGCAGCCGCAGTTGCAGTGTGTGATGTAAACCGCGTTTTATCCGAAACCGAAACCTTTGACGCCCAAATCAACCTTTTGGACGAGGATGGCAAGGTTATATCGCTTGATAATATTACCTTAAACGCTGAAGAGGTTAAGGTTAAGGTGCCGATTTCTAAAAAGAAAACCGTTTCGGTTGTGGCTGATTTTACAAACCTTCCGGGTGGTTTTGATAAGAACACTATAAAATACACAATTGATCACGCTAAGGTCGATATTATCGGCAATCCTGAGGCTGTTGATAAAATTTCAAAAATTACACTTTCGGCAATTGATGTTTCAAGCATTTCACTTTCTAACAAAAAGTTTGATGTAACCCCCAAGCTGCCCGAGGGTATTCGCCTGATGGATAATTTTGAAACCTTTGAAGTGACAATTGACACTTCGGGTTATATTGAAAAGACTATTACAGTCACAACTGTTAAGGCGGTAAATCTTAAATCAGGGCTTAAGAGCAGTCAAACCTCTGTCAGAAATGTTAAAATTTGCGGTCCTAAAGCGGCTGTTAATAAAATTACTGCCGAGCTTTTAACCGCAGAGGTTGATTTGTTTGATAAGGCCGAGGGTCAGCATTCGTTAAGTGTTGTAATGAAATTTAAAAATTATAAAAATGTTTGGGTTGTTGGCAGCTACACTACTACTGCTACCATTACCAAAAAATAAACTGAATTTCAAGTTTTAACAAAATGATTCCTCCTCGCGTAATATAAAGCGGGGGGAGTCATTGTTTATGAAGCTTTTATTGTTCTTTTTGTTTTTGCTGTTGGCTATTTTCGGCTTGTGTGAATTTTTGCACCTTATAAAGCTTTTACTTGTTTTTCCAAAAAGGGAAATGAATTCCACATTGGTGGTTATGCTTCGGGAAGAAACTGCGATAAAGCAAACGGTGTTTGCTGTCGAACAGTTTAAATGGCTTGGCAGTAAATATGCCGACCGTGTAATTATTGTTGCTGAAAATTTAAGTGCCGATACGGTGTATGAATGTGAACGGCTTGCTAAAAAGTATAATTTAAAATTTGTTGTGAAAGGAAAGGAATAAATGGAAACAATTTCAGGCATAATTCAAAAAATAACCTTTCGCAACGAGTCTAATGCATATACGGTAGCGGTTTTAAGAACCAAAACCGAGGATGTTATAATTGTTGGCACCTTACCCTTTATAAACGAGGGGGATTCGGTTGAATGTGAGGGCGAATACGCCGTTCACGCAACCTATGGCGAGCAGTTTAAGGTGTCGTCTTTTACTCAGCGCACACCCGAAAATGCCGCCGCAATTTTACGGTATTTAGCATCAGGCGCGATTAAAGGTGTGGGCCCCACTACCGCAACCCGTCTGGTTGAAAAATTCGGTGAGGATACCTTGGATATTATTCAAAACCACCCGTCCGATATGGCAGCTCTTAAGGGAATTTCAATGCAAAAGGCAATGCAAATTCACGAAGAATACCAAAAGCAGTTCGGTGTGCGCGACATTATGATGATGCTTTCAAAATACAGCGTTGCGCCTGATAGATGCGTTGCCATTTACCGAAAGCTTGGAGCTAATGCAATTGAGGTTATAAAGGCAAACCCCTATGCCTTGTGTGAAGAGGGGATAGACTTTCCTTTTGAGCTTTGTGAAGAAATTGCAAACGATTATCAGTTTGATATGTCAAGCGGTCTTCGTGTTTCGGCTGGCATTGAATATGTTTTAAGAAAAAATTTATATAACGGGCATACCTGCTTGCCCCGCAATAAATTTGTTGATGTGGCTTGCAGGCTTTTGGGTGTTAAGGAATCGGTTGTGGAAATTTGCTGTGACAGGCTTATACAGTGCTTTCGACTTTGCAGTGAAAGCATTGATGGGGTTGAATTTATATTTATTCCCGAATATCACAGTGCCGAGGAGCATATTGCCGCAAGGCTTTGTTCGGTAAAGCGTTTTATAAATGCGTCGGTTACGGTGGACGAGCTGGAAATAGAAAATGTTGAAAATCGCCTTGGAATTAAGTTTGAGGCTTTACAGCGCCAAGCAATTTTTGAAGCCTTTGAAAGCGGTATTTTGGTGCTTACGGGCGGTCCCGGTACGGGTAAAACAACAACCCTTAATGCTATTATAAAGCTTTTCGAAAATCGAAACTTAAAAATCGAGCTTGCCGCACCTACAGGTCGTGCCGCAAAGCGCATGACCGAGCTTACGGGTATGGAAGCCAGAACAATTCACCGTATGCTTGAGGTTGAATGGGGCGAAAACGATAAGCCTTATTTTAACCGTAATGAGAAGAATCCCCTTGAATGTGACGTTATTATTATTGATGAGGCCTCTATGATAGATGCCCTTTTGTTTGATAATTTGCTTAAGGCCTTAAGGCTTTCCTGCCGTATTATTTTAGTTGGAGATTCCGACCAATTACCAAGCATTGGCGCAGGCAATGTTTTGGGTGACATTTTAGCGGCTGATATTTTTCCGTCAATAAGGCTTCAAAAGGTTTTCAGGCAGGCTGCAAAAAGCGCAATTATCAATAACGCACACGCAATCATTAAGGGTGAAAAGGCCGAATTTAATGCCCAAGGTACCGACTGCTTTTTTATGAAGCGGACGGACAAGTACCAAACCCTTGAAACCCTTGTTGGTCTTGTATGTGAAAGGCTACCGTCGGCTTATGGGGTAGACCCTTTAACCGATATTCAAATTTTGTGTCCTTCGCGTATGATGGACACAGGTACACTTAACATCAATAATGTTTTGCAGTCTAATCTTAACCCTTTCACACGGGACAAGCGTCAGCTTTCTTACAAGGGCGTTTACTTCCGCGAAGGCGATAAGGTTATGCAAATTAAAAATAATTATGATATTACCTTCACAAAGGACAACGGCGAAACGGGAAGCGGTGTTTTTAACGGCGATGTAGGTTATATTATCGATATTGATATTCGTGCTCAAATTTTAAGGGTAAGGTTTGAGGATAGAATAGTTACATATTTTTCGGAAGACCTTTCCCAATTGGAATTGGCCTATGCCATAACGGTGCACAAAAGTCAGGGAAGCGAGTACGATTATGTAATTATACCTTTGTGTGACGTACCGTCACGTCTTGTTTACCGCAATCTTTTATATACTGCGGTTACAAGGGCCAAAAAAATGCTTATTCTTGTGGGGAATGAAGCTATTTGGAATGCCATGGCCGAAAATGACCGAAAAACGCTTCGCTATACCGCACTGCAAAAATTTTTAAAGGATAATGCATTCAATGGGGATTTTTAAGGTTATAGTATCGGCATTGTTTCCTAATAGCTGTATTTGCTGTGGGGATATTATAAACGAAGGCGAATATTTGTGCGAATACTGCAGTGAAATGGCCGAAGCTGTTGACTTTACAAAGGTGTGCGACCGTTGTGGACTTCCTAAAAAGGAATGTCTTTGTTCTAAAAGGGTGTTTCATTTCAGCGGCTGTGCCGCACCGTTTTACAATACGGGAGTAATGAAGGAAGCAATGTATAGCTTTAAGTTTGGCCACAGGGAACACATTGTAAAATTCTTTGCCGAAAGAATGGCGCTTACCGTTAAAGGCTGTTACAGTAATGTGAATTTTGATGTTATAATCTTTGTTCCCATGACCTTTAGAAAACGGCTTAAGCGCGGGTATAATCAGTCCGAGCTTTTGGCAAGGTACATTTCAAGGCTTTTAAGACTGCCGATAATTGACGATGCAATTATAAGCGTAAAGGGTGCTAAAACACAGCACACACTAAATTTCAACGACCGTTTTAAAAATGCAAAAGGTAAATTTTTGGCAAATAAAAAGGTTAATTTAAGCGGTAAAACCGTTTTATTGGTTGATGATATTAAAACCACAGGCGCCACTTTGGATGAATGCGCAAAGCAGCTTTTACTTTTGGGCGCTGATGAGGTTTACTGTATAACAGGTCTTACGACCGCAAAAACAAAAAAGAAGGAAGGAAAATAATGGCTACCGATATTGGTATAGATTTAGGCTCTTCGAAAACTGTAATATTTTCCAGCTCGAAGGTTGTTGTTGAATTGCCAAGCGTTGTTACGGTTGATAGTGAGACTTGGGAGCCTATTTATTTTGGTGAAAAGGCCAAGCAAACAATTGGCAGAACACCCGACAGTATGTTAAGCGTTTACCCAATTGAACACGGCGTTATTTCGGATTATGACTTAACCGAGCTTATGCTTCGGGACTATATGCAGCAGGCGTTTGGCAATAACATTTTGCGTCCACGCATAATTGCAACGCTGCCTGCAGGTCTTACCGAGCTTCAGCACCATTCACTTTCAAACGTTGTGGAAGCCGCAGGCGGACGAAACATAACCGTTGTAGAGGGTCCTTTGGCAATAGCCTTTGGCTTAGGACTTGACTTTTCAAAGCCGCACGGCACTTTAATTGTTGATATTGGTGCAGGTACTACCGACGTGGCGGTAATTTCAATGGGTGGTATTGCTGCGTGCGATTCCTTTAAAATTGCATCATTTGATTTTGATTCACAAATTATTCGTTATGTAAGGTACGAATATAATATTGAAATTGGTCCGCTTACTGCCGAAGCTATTAAAATGAAGGTGGGCTCGGCTATAAAGCGTGATGTCGAAATTGCAATGATTGCAAAGGGTCGTAATATTTTTTCGGGTCTGCCGGAAAGCTTTGAAATTACTTCCGGTGAAGTGTACGAAGCTATTGATGACACAATTAAATCAATTTGTAATGCTATTCGCAAGGTGCTTAATAAAACCGACCCCGATTTAGTTGCCGATATTATGAACGACGGTATGTATTTAACGGGTGGCGGCTCAAAGCTTTCAGGCTTTGCGGAAAGAATCGCCGATTATTTAAAGATTAAGGTTCACCAAATGGATGACCCTGCGCACAGCGTTGTAAAGGGCGCCGCGGTGGCAATTAAAAAACCCGAGCTTTTAAAGAATGTTGACTATCAAATGCGTTCACTTAAAGAGCTTGAAATTGAATAGTACGGAAAAAATCTTTTAATTTAACACTTTAAAACACTAAAGTTTGTGCAATATTACGATTGACATTTTCACTTTATAGGAGTAAAATACACTATATCTTAAAAAAGGAAGTGGACAGGTTGTTCGTAAATTCATATTTTCGATTTTATTACTTTACTTGCACGGACTGTCTGTACACTGTTAAAGCATAATTAAAAGTTATGCCTTTAATAAATGCATTCAGCCCGTAGTTATCATGCTTTTGTTTTGCATGGTTATTACGGGCTTTTTATTTTTTAGAAAATGAGGAATTTATAATGATAAATCAAAAAATGACCGAGCTTGGTAAGGTGCGTTCGGTAATTCGTGAAATTTTTGAATACGGTAACAAACGCAGAAGCGAAATCGGTGCTGAAAATGTGCTTGACTTCAGCCTTGGAAACCCCAGCATTCCCGCACCTGAAAAGGTGTCGGAAATTATGGCGCGACTTATTAAGGATACTGACCCCGTAAAGCTTCACGGTTATACCTCGGCTCAGGGTGACCCCACAGTTCGAAAGGCAATAAGCGACAGCATTACCGACCGTTTCGGCGCTTCCTCAAGCCCTGATTTAATATATATGACCTGCGGTGCGGCCGCATCCCTTACAATAACCCTAAACGCACTTGTAAATACAGGGGATGAGGTTATCGCCTTGGCGCCGTTTTTTCCCGAATACCGTGTATTTGCCGAAAAGGCAGGAGCAAACTTTAAGGTTGTAAAATGCCGTGAAAGTGACTTCCAAATTGACTTTGCCGCTTTAGAAGCCGCAATAAACAAAAACACTAAGGCTATTATTGTTAATTCGCCCAATAACCCCACAGGTGTTGTGTTATCTGAGGAAACCGTAATAAAGCTTAGCGAATTACTAAATAAAAAGCAGGCTGAATTCGGTACTTCAATTTATATAATTTGTGATGAGCCCTACCGTGAGCTTGCTTACGGTGTGGACGTGCCTTATATACCCAATTTTTACGACAATACAATTGTTTGCTATTCGTTCAGTAAATCGTTATCACTTCCCGGTGAGCGCATAGGATATATATTTGTATCTCCTAAAACCGATATTGCGGCTGATATTTACGCCGCTGTTTGCGGTGCGGGCAGGGCACTTGGCTATGTTTGCGCACCAAGCCTTTTACAGTACACTGTAAAGGAATGCATCGGTCTTACGGGTGATGTTGAAGCCTACAAGAAAAACCGTGATGCTTTATATAATGCTTTAGTAGAATATGGCTATGAATGTGCAAAGCCTGACGGTGCGTTTTATCTGTTTATGAAATCCCCCGAAAGTGATGCCGCCGCATTTTGTGAAAGGGCAAAGAAGTACGAGCTTTTGCTTGTTCCAAGCGACAGCTTCGGGTATGAAGGCTATGTTCGTATAAGCTATTGCGTAAGCTATAGCCAAATTGAAAAATCTTTACCCGCCTTTAAGGCACTTATGGAGGAATATAAATGACCGACCTTGAAAAAGCAAGGCAGAAAATCAACGAAGTAGACACCCAAATGCGTCAGCTTTTCTTGGAAAGAATGCAAGCCGCAAGGGTTGTGGCCGAATATAAAAAGCTTCACGGCATTCAGGTATACGATGCTCAGCGTGAGGCGGAGGTGCTTGCCCGTAACGTTGCCGCTTTTACTGATGAGGAAATTAAATCATATTATGTTGATTTTATAACACATAATATGGATGTTTCAAAGCGCTATCAGCACAGGCTTTTAGAGGGTATGAAGGTTGCCTTCAGCGGTGTAGAGGGTGCGTTTGCCAATATTGCGGCAAATAAGGTTTTTCCCGATGCCGAAGCCGTACCTTATCCTGATTTTAAGTCGGCTTATAATTCAGTAGTTGACGGCGTTTGTGACTGTGTAATTTTACCCATTGAAAACAGCTTTAACGGGGATGTGGGTCAGGTAATGGACCTTGCGTTTTTCGGTCCCCTTTACATAAACGGCGTTTATGATATTTCGGTTATACAAAACCTTTTGGCAAATAAGGGGGCTTCTCTTTCGAGTATAAAAGAGGTTATAAGCCATCCGCAAGCCTTGGGGCAGTGTAATGATTATATTAAAAAGCACGGCTTTAAGGCAATTGAAGCTGTCAACACTGCGGTTGCGGCAAAGCAGGTAGCCGAAAGCGGCAGACTTGATATTGCGGCTATTGCAAGTGAAGAAGCTGCCGAAAAGCACGGTCTTGTAAAACTTGAAGCACATATTAATCAAAGCAGTAATAACACAACACGCTTTGCGGTATTTTCTCGCACAGCAAAAGCGCCCTCAAAGGCAGACAACCATTTTATTTTACTGTTTACGGTTACTAACGAAGCAGGTTCACTCGGTAAAGCAATTTCTATTATCGGTGAAAACGGCTTTAACCTTAAGGCGCTTAAAAGCCGTCCTACTAAAGAGCTTATTTGGAATTATTATTTCTTTGTTGAAGGCGAAGGTAATATTAACAGTAATGAGGGTAAGAAAATGCTTTCTGAGCTTAAAGAAAAGTGCAGTGATTTAAGAATTATCGGTAACTTCGAAAAGGAAGTCGTTTTATGATACTTAAAACCAAAACATCCGTAGGGGAATATAACATTGTTATAAGCCGCGGCGTTTTAAACGATTTAAAAGAGTATTTAAATCTTGACCGCAAGGTGCTTGTTGTAACCGATAGCGGCGTACCCGAAAATTATGCTAAAGCTGTAGCGGCTCAATGTAAGGAAGGCCATATTTACACCTTTTTACAGGGCGAGGAATCCAAAAATTTTGACACTTATCAGGCAATTTTAACGCAGCTTGTTAAAAACGGCTTTACAAGAAGCGACTGCGTTGTTGCCGTTGGTGGCGGTGTGACGGGTGATATGGCTGGCTTTGCCGCCGCATCCTATATGCGAGGGATTGATTTTTATAACATTCCAACAACCGTGCTTTCTCAGGTGGATTCTTCAATTGGCGGCAAGGTTGCAATTGACTATTGCGGTGTTAAAAACATTGTTGGCGCGTTTTATCCGCCAAAGGCAGTTATAATTGATGCCGACACACTAAAAACCTTGCCACAGCGCCAAGTGAATAATGGCCTTTGTGAAGCGCTTAAAATGGCCGCCACATTTGATAGTGAATTCTTTTCGCACTTTGAAAATGATGAGCTTAATATTGATTATATTATTGAACAAAGTCTTCGCCTTAAAAGGCAGGTTGTAGAAGAGGATGAAAAGGAGCAGGGTGTTAGGAAGGTGTTAAACTTCGGGCACACAATCGGTCACGCAATTGAAAGCGTGAACCTTGGAAGCCTTTATCACGGTGAATGTGTCGGTCTTGGTATGCTTTATCTTTGCAGTGATGAGGTAAAGCCACGTATTATGAAGGCTTTAAAAAGACTAAATTTGCCCACCTCTTGCGAAATTGATGCCGATAAAATAATTGATTTTATGTCCCATGATAAGAAAAAAGCGGGGGACAGTATTTCGGTTATTTGGGTAGAGGAAATCGGCAGTTATGAAATTAAAAAAATGAATTTAGATGAGCTTAAAGAAGTGATTTTAAAATGAAAAACAGTTTAGGACAAAATGTAACGGTTACCGTTTTCGGTGAAAGCCACGGTGCAGGTGTTGGTGCCGTGCTTGACGGTATGCCTGCAGGTATACCTGTTAATGAGGAATTTATAAATCATCAGCTATCACTCCGCCGCCCGTCAGGTGCAATTTCAACCCCTCGTGTTGAGGCGGATGACTATATTATATACAGCGGAGTGTATAATGGCTTTACAACCGGCACACCCATTTGTATTGTTGTACCTAACGAAAACACAAAATCGAAGGACTATGCACTTGACAGGTTTTTAGCCCGCCCGTCCCATGCCGATTATGTGGCCTATGAAAAATATCACGGTTTTGAGGATTATCGTGGTGGCGGTCACTTTAGCGGTCGAGTAACCACAGGTATTGTTGCCGTGGGTGCAATTGCAATTTCAGCTTTAAAGCAAAAGGGAATTAAAATTGGCACACACATTTCAAAATGCGGCGGTGTCAGTGATGCGCCTTTTTCGGACTATGAAACCGAAATTGATGCGATAAATAATATGACCTTCGCTGTTCTGGACAGTAAAAAAGGTCAAGAAATGCAGTCGACCATAACAGAAGCAAGGGCTAATTGCGACAGCGTTGGCGGTGTGCTTGAAACTGTAGTTTTGGGTTTGCCCGTTGGTGTGGGCGAGCCTTGGTTTGACACACTTGAAGGTATGCTTTCCCACGCGCTTTTTTCAATTCCCGCAGTTAAGGGGGTTGAGTTTGGCTTGGGCTTTGGCATTGCCGATTTATTGGGCTCTAAAGCGAACGATTCTTTGGAAATAAATGACGGTAAAATTGTTACTAAAACCAATAACAATGGTGGTATAAACGGCGGTATTTCAAACGGAATGCCTGTTATTTTTCGCTGTGCCGTGAAACCCACTCCTACTATTTCACAGCCTCAGGCTACTGTTGATTTTAAAGAAAATGTTAATGCAATTATAGAATCAAAAGGTAGGCACGACCCCTGTATTGTTCACCGTGCTCGTGTTGTGGTTGACAGTATGGTTGCAATTACCCTTTGCGATGCATTGACCGCCAAATTCGGAACGGACTGGTGGGTTAAATGAAGTACGGACTTATCGGTGAAAAGTTAGGCCACAGCTTTTCTAAGGTTGTTCATTCTAAAATTACCGATTATGATTATGACCTCTTTGAAATTGCAAGGCCTGATTTAGATGCTTTTATGCAAAAGCGCGATTTTTGCGGTATAAACGTAACAATTCCATATAAGGAAGCGGTTATACCTTACCTTGATGAAATAAGCGCTGAAGCAAAAAGCATTGGTGCTGTTAATACAATAGTTAATAAAAACGGTAAGCTTTATGGCTATAATACCGATTTTTACGGTCTTAAAGGCTTAATTGAATATAACAATATTGAAATTAAAAATAAAATTGTTTTAATTTTGGGCAGCGGCGGCACTTCAAAAACCGCAAATGCGGTTTGTAAAAGTCTTGGTGCAAAAGAAATTTTTATTGCATCCCGCAAGGACGGGGAAGGGTTTGTTACCTACACCGAGGCTTTAAAGCTTAAGCCTGAAATAATAATAAACACAACCCCCTGTGGTATGTACCCGAATAACAGTGATACACCAATTAACTTGGAAAATTTTTCAAGCATTGAAGCGGTGGTTGATGTTGTTTATAATCCATTAAAAACCCGTCTTGTGCTTGACGCGCATAAAAAGGGAATAAAGGCTGTTGGCGGTCTTTATATGCTTTATATGCAAGCGGTTAAGGCGGCTGAAATATTTTTAGAAAAAGAAATTACAACAAACGCTTTTAATGAAATATTTAAAGATAAGCAAAGTCTTGTGCTCATTGGTATGCCGTCCTGCGGTAAAACCACCCTTGGTAAGCTTTTATCAAAGGAATTAGGAAAAACCTTTGTTGATACTGATGATGAAATTGTAAAGGCTGCAAATATGCCTATTCCTGAAATTTTTGAAAAGTTCGGTGAAGAGTATTTTCGCGACCTTGAAGCAAAGGTTGTTGCTGAATTATCAACCAAACAAGGCCTTGTAATTGCAACAGGCGGCGGTGTGATTTTAAGGCGAGAAAATGTTGAAGCGCTAAAGCAAAACGGCAGTATAATTTTTATTGACCGCCCGCTTGATTTGCTTATTACAACTGACGACAGACCCCTTTCCTCAAGCCGTGAGCTTTTGGAAAAGCGTTATTATGAAAGATATGCAACCTATTGCCTGTCGTGTGATGTAAGAATTAACGCCGACAGCGACACAAATACAAACCTTAAAAGAATTAAAGAAGGCTTTTTAAATGAAAATTTTGGTAATTAACGGTCCAAACCTTAATATGCTTGGTATTCGCGAGCCGAAAATTTACGGCAATAAAACCTATAAGGATTTATGCGCTAAAATTAAGGCTTATGCCAAGGAAAAGAATGTAAAGGTTTCGTTTTTTCAGTCCAATTGCGAGGGAGAGCTAGTAACCGCTATTCAGAAAACCTATAACAAATTTGACGGCATTATTATAAATCCCGGTGCTTATACCCACACAAGTGTCGCACTTTTGGATGCGGTAAAATCGGTAGGTGTGCCGACGGTAGAAGTTCATATTTCGGATGTTTCTACCCGTGAGGATTTCCGTCAAATAAGTTATATACGCCCCGCTTGCATAGCATCGGTTATAGGTAAGGGCTTTGACGGTTATAACGAAGCAATTGATTTTTTGCTTAAAAACTGCGGTGATAAATAATGATAGTCAGAATTTCCCCCTCAAGTGCGTTTGGCCGTGTTAATGCACCGCCAAGTAAGAGCATGGCACACCGCCTTTTAATTTGCGGTGCGCTTTCAAAGCAAAGCGTTATAAGCGGTGTTGCCTTTTCAAAGGACATTGAGGCAACCCTTAGTTGCTTAAAGGCTTTAGGAGCCAAAATTGTTATTGAAGGCGATACCGTTACTATTGGCGGTATTGATATAAATAAAACAGCCGCTTCTCAAGTGCTTTTTTGTAACGAAAGCGGCAGTACGCTACGCTTTTTAATACCGCTTTGTTTGTTATTTGGTCAGCCCTTTACCTTAGGTGGTTCACAGCGCCTTATGGAAAGGCCGCTTGCAGTTTATGATGAAATTTGCAAAAGCCAAGGCATAATCTTTAAGCAGGGTGAAACCTCACTTTCACTTTGCGGAAAGCTATCAGCCGGCAAATACACCGTTCGCGGAGATATTTCAAGCCAATTTATAAGCGGCTTAATGTTTGCATTACCGCTTTTACAGCAGGACAGTATTATTGAAATTACAGGTAATTTGGAAAGCGCATCTTATCTTAATTTAACGGTAAAGGCCCTTGCCGATTTTGGCGTACAAATTACTCGTTATGATGAACGAACCTTTTATATAAAAGGAAACCAAACCTATAAAGGCCGTGATTTAAAGGTTGAGGGTGATTATTCAAACGCCGCGTTTTTGGAAGCCTTTAATTTAATTGGCGGTAATGTTGTGGTGTCTAATCTTTCAAAAATCAGTGCACAGGGCGACAGGGTTTATAAAAAAATGTTGGCTCAAATTAGGGAGGGTGCCCCCACGCTCGATATAAGTGACTGTCCCGATTTGGCACCCGTGCTTATAGCTTCGGCCGCACTTAAAAACGGTGCTGTGTTCACAGGCACACGCCGCCTGAAAATTAAGGAAAGCGACCGTGGCGCCGCCATGGCAGAGGAGCTTTCAAAATTTGGCTGTGATATAAAGGTTTTTGAAAATAAAATTGCGGTACCGAAATGTGAATTATATTCGCCCAAATTACCTCTTTCGTCCCATAACGACCACCGTATTGCAATGGCGCTTTCGGTTGTGGCATCCGTTTATGGCGGTGAAATTTACGGTGCCGAAGCCGTTTCAAAAAGCTTTCCCGATTATTTTGAAAGGCTTAATTCCCTTGGTATAAAGACGGAGGTTATTACTTTAAATGAGACTTAGTAAGGATTTAAATATACTTATTGTCGGTCTTGGTCTTTTGGGTGGCAGCTATGCTACAGCCCTAAGAAAAAAAGGCTTCAAGGTTTCGGCAATAACTAAAAATGAAGAGGATATTCAGTTTGCTCTTGAAAACGGCATAATTGATGAAGGCACAACCGAGCTTGATGCCGTTTTAATCGGCAAGGCTGATTTAGTTGTTTTTGCACTTTATCCGCATATTTTTGTTGAATGGATTGAAAATAACCAGTCTCTTCTAAAAAGCGGAGCGATTATTACCGATGTTACGGGCGTTAAGGGCAGTATCGTTTATAAAATTCAGGATATGTTGCGCCCCGACCTTGAATTTATCGCTGCACACCCAATGGCAGGTAGAGAAATGAGCGGTGTTAAACACAGTGACGGCGTTAATTTTTCAGATGCTAACTATATTGTTGTTCCGACTGATAAAAATAGCCACAAGGCAATTGAGCTTTGCTGTGAGCTTGGCGAAACCTTGGGCTTTAAGCAGATTGCCGAATTGTCGGTTGAAAGCCACGATAAAATGATTGCCTTTTTATCACAGCTAACCCACTGTATTGCGGTATCGCTTATGTGCTGTAATAACATTTCAGGTATGGAATATTATACGGGTGACTCCTTCAGGGATTTAACCCGAATTGCGCAAATTAATGACGAAATGTGGAGTGAACTGTTTTTAAATAACAAGGATTACCTGCTTTACGAAATGGAATGCTTCAGAAAATCGTTTGATGAATTATACAATAAAATTAAAGCTGAAGATAGGGAAGGTATGCGAGAAATGATGCGCCTTTCTACCTACCGCCGAAAGAGGTTTGATAAAAAATGAATTTGGATTTCAAAAGAAAATTACCCGTACCGCAACAAATTAAAACCCGTTACCCCGTAACTGAGGATTTGGCTAAAATTAAGGCTGAAAGAGATGCCGAGGTTAAAGCTATTTTTGAAGGTGAAAGTGATAAATTTATACTTGTAATCGGTCCATGCTCGGCTGACAGTAAGGACAGCGTGCTTGACTATATCGGAAGACTTAAAGAGGTATCCGATGAGGTTCGGGACAAAATTTTAATTATGCCCCGTATTTATACCAACAAGCCCCGTACCACAGGTGATGGCTACAAGGGTATGCTTCACCAGCCCGACCCTGATAAAACTCCCGATATGCTTGAGGGTATTTTGGCAATTCGTGATTTACATATGTCAGCACTTAAGAATTATGGCTTCACCTGTGCCGATGAAATGCTTTACCCTGACAATTACCGTTATCTTTCCGACCTTTTAGGTTATGTGGCAGTTGGTGCGCGCTCGGTTGAAAACCAACAGCACCGTTTAACTGCAAGTGGCATTGATGTTCCTGTTGGTATGAAAAACCCCACCGGCGGTGATTTGTCGGTTATGATGAATTCGATTACTGCTGCTCAGCATTCCCACACCTTTATTTATCGTGGATGGGAGGTTACAAGCTTAGGTAACCCGCTTGCACACGCAATTATGCGCGGTTATATTGACTCGGCAGGCAAATGTGTTTCAAACTACCATTATGAAGATTTGCAAAACCTTTATAATCTTTATGCTAAAACCGACCTTTTAAATCCTGCTTGTGTTGTTGACTGTAACCACGCAAATTCGGGCAAAAAGTATCTTGAACAAATTCGCATTGCTAAGGATATTATTTACAGCTGTAACCACAACAGTGATATTAGAAAAATGGTTAAAGGTCTTATGATTGAAAGCTATATTGAGGACGGCGCACAAAAAATCGGTGAGCACTGCTACGGTAAGTCAATTACCGACCCATGTCTCGGTTGGGAAAAGAGTAAGGACCTTATTTATAAAATTGCCGATACGCTTAAATAAAAACAAAAGCGACCTGAAGTTCAGGTCGCTTTAATTTTAATCTTCCTCTTTTACTATAAACGACATATCAATTGATAAGCCGTTAACCATTTTAACGTTTGAAAGGTTTTCCGAAAAAGCAATTGTCTTACTTTCAAAGGCCAGGGGAATGCGGTTATAGCCGCTTAAAAGGCTTATTTGCTGTGCGGTTAAATCGCCATTGGTGTAGTTAACACCAAACTTTGTAAGATATTCACCTACACTCACCGAATTTGCTGAAACAGGGAATATTGCCATATAATAGCTTTGCTCTTTAAGCTGTGATTCCAGTAGCTGCGGGGAGGATACCGCTTCAATATTGATATATGCGCCCAAATGGTGTTGCCAATGCCCAACAATAGAGGTAACCATATTTTTTGAAAAACCGCTGTCATAATAGTAAAGCTTTAAGTCTTCAGGCAGCTTTTTATCAGGCAAATGCTTAATTGCGCTAAGGTAAAGCGACTTTGCAGAGTCAAGGTTATAGGTTATCATTCCCGAAGCGCCTGCCCCTGCGTTTAAGGCTGGTGGAAAAACTGAATTTGCAAGGGTTGTGCCGCTTGTAAGTGCTGAAGCATAAACCTGCCCCCCCGCAAGCATGGCAAAGGATTTTCTGATTGCTTCGGGCAGAGAAGGGCTAAGTGTTAAAAACCAAACGGTGTTTTGCGTTTCGGCAGTTTTAAAACCGTTTTGTGTTAGGGTGTCAATTTCGTTCGAACTTATAAATGCTATATCGGCATCGTTTTGTTTAAGGGTTTCGGCGGCAGTAAGGTCCTTATTGTAGGATATAAACACAGCCCCATTTTTAGCATAAAAATCACCTGTATATTCCTTGTTTCGATAAAGCCTTATGCCAAAAATTTCCTTGCCCCATTTTGCCAAGCGGTAGCTTCCGTTAGAAAGGGTAAAATCGGTATCAAGCCCGTACTTGCCTTTACAGGAAACAAAAAACTCTTCATTACAGGGCATTGAAATTGGGTGGGCAAGAATTTTTAAAAAGTCGGGTTCGTCATAAACAAGCTCAATTTTAAGGGTTTTGTCGTTAACGGCGGTTACGCCTAAATCAATATTTACCAAATCACCGCTTGCAATCTCCTTACCGTTTTTAATGCAGTATAAAAGGGAGGCGTAGGGTGCCTGTGTGTCAAAGCTTAAGGCACGCTTAAAAGCAAAGACAAAATCGTGCGCGGTTAATTTATCGCCGTTTTTCCATTTTGCATTATCTCTTAAGGTAAAGGTGTAGGTTAAGCCTTGTTTTTCATAGCTTTTTGCAACACCATGCTGAAGCTCGCCCTTTTCGTTATAACGCATAAGCCCTTCGTAAAGGTTTTGCGAAATCAGCAGCTCAATATCGGTTTTGGCGGTTTGGGGGTCGAGTGTTTTGGGAACTTCATCAAGCTGAAAATATATATAAGCATCATCATTACTGCTGCAGGCCGTTGCTGTCAGCAGAAAAATACATATCAGAAAAAGTGAAATAACCTTTAAAAACGGTTTCATTTTTCGTTTCCTTTCAAATTTTGTACCGTTTATTATACTATATTGTCACCGAAAATTCAACAAAAGTCGCCTATTTTTAAAAAAGTATTATTTTTTGTTAATAAAAAGGCTAAAAATCTATAAAAACCCTTTGCAAATTGAAAAAAGTATGTTATAATTTTAACGTATATGTAAATCTATATATTTCTAATATATAGACTTATACGGCAATTATCTTAAGGAGGATTTGTTACATGCTTAAAAAAATCAGCAATCTCCCTTTCAAGGGAACGCCTGAACAGGAAGCAAAGCTTAAAAGTGTTATCGATGCTCATAAGCACGACAAGAGCTTATTGATGGCAGTAATGCAAAAAGCACAGGACATTTACGGCTACCTTCCTATCGAGGTGCAAATAATGATAGCTGACGGTATGGATGTTCCGCTTGAAAAGGTTTACGGCGTTGCAACATTCTATGCTCAGTTCTCACTTTCACCCAAGGGCGATTACAACATTTCAGTTTGCCTTGGTACTGCTTGCTATGTTAAAGGCTCAGGTGATATCTTTAACAAGCTTTCAGAACGCTTAGGTATCGGTTCGGACGAATGCACCGAAGACGGTAAGTTCTCACTTACTGCTTGTCGTTGCATCGGCGCTTGCGGTTTGGCACCTGTTTTAACAGTTAACGAGGAAGTTTACGGTCGTCTTACTGTTGACGATGTTGACGGTATTCTCGAAAAATACGGTTTCGTAAAATAAACCGAGGGGATAATGTTTGTATGAAAATCAGTACAATTAAGGATTTACTCGAAGCTGAGGTTATCTGCTGTGAGGAAGAGCTTGGCGCTCATGTTTATTCCGCTTGCGGAAGCGATATGATGAGCGATGTTTTAGCTTATGTTAAGGACCAGGCAGTTTTACTTACCGGTCTTGTAAACTCACAGGTCATAAGAACCGCCGAAATGATGGATATGAAATGTGTCGTATTCGTTCGCTCCAAGAATCCCACTGCCGAAATGATTTCTTTGGCGCAGGAAAGCGGTATTGTTCTTTTGGCATCAAGTAAAAGACTCTATGAAGCTTGCGGTATTTTGTACAGCAACGGCCTTGTAGGGAACAGAGTTAAAAATGTCTGAGGCTTTAAAATTTCATTTCGAGGTTGACGGTAACGATTTTACATCAGCCGGTCACGCCTCGGTAATGGTAAAAAAGAATTTAAGGCAGTTAGGGTTGCCACCCGAAAAAATCAGGCAGGTTTCCATTGCAATGTATGAGGGCGAAATCAATATGGTTATCCACGCAGGCGGCGGTGTTGCCGATGTCAGCGTAACGGAGGATTATGTTGAAATTGTGCTTAAGGATAACGGCCCCGGTATTAAGGATATTGAACAGGCTATGCAGGAGGGTTTTTCCACTGCAACCGAAAATATTCGTTCCTTGGGCTTTGGCGCAGGTATGGGACTTCCTAATATGAAGCGCTATTCCGACTTTATGGAAATCGACTCTACCGTAGGGGTGGGTACAACCATCACTATGCGAGTAAATATTAACTAATTTTCGGCAGGTATAAATTATGAATACATACGAGCATTCAGTTTTTTTAGATGTCGAAAAATGTACCGGCTGTACCACCTGCTTAAAGCATTGTCCGACTGAGGCAATTCGCGTTAAGGACGGTCACGCCGTTATAAACGAGGGACGCTGTATTGACTGCGGTGAATGTATAAGGGTTTGTCCTCACCATGCAAAAAAGGCAAAATGTAATGCCCTTTCGGGAATGGACAAATTTAAATGGAAGATAGCTCTTCCCGCACCGACGCTTTACGGCCAGTTTGAAAATTTGGATGATGTGGATTATGTCCTTGACGGACTTATAAAGCTTGGCTTTGATGATGTTTTTGAGGTTTCGGCCGCGGCTGAATTGGTTTCAGCCTATACGCGAAAATATTTAAAAACTGATTCTATTACAAAGCCCGCAATAAGCTCAGCTTGTCCTGTGGTAACGCGACTTATTGCATTAAGGTTTAGGTCCCTTACGGACAATATAATTCATATGCTGCCGCCAATGGAGGTTGCGGCCGACCTTGCTCGCCAAAAGGCTAAAAGGGAGCATCCCGAGCTTTCGGATGAGGATATCGGTGTTTGCTTTATTTCACCCTGTCCTGCAAAGGCAAGCTATGTTAAAAACGGCTTTGCCGACTATAAAAGCAAGGTTGATTTAGTTGTTCCTATAAGCGACATTTATTTTCAGCTTATAAGTGTGATGTCACACACCAGCGATGTTAAATCGCTTTCCAATTCGGGTATCATCGGTATTGGCTGGGCTTCATCAGGCGGTGAAGCAACCGCAATTTTCAACGAAAGCTATTTAGCGGCTGACGGTATTGAAAATGTTATCAAGGTTTTAGACCAGCTTGAAAACGGTGACTTTCCAAATCTTGAATTTATCGAATTAAACGCTTGTCCGGGCGGTTGTGTCGGCGGCGTTTTAACGATACAAAATCCCTTTATCGCAAAAGCAAGGCTTCAGTCTTTAAGGCGGTATTTGCCTGTTTCGGAAAACTTTGTTAAGGACAGCGACGGTTACATTCCCGACGGCTTCCTTTTTGACAATTTACCCGTTTACCAGCCAATTTCCCGTCTTTCTGACAGTATGGCGGAATCTATGCGTATGCTGTCTGACATTCAGCGTATAAAGGGTGAGCTTCCCGGGCTCGATTGTGGGTCATGTGGGGCACCGACCTGCCGCGCTTTAGCGGAGGATATTGTTAAAGGGCTGTCAAGCATTGACAAGTGTCTTATAAAAAAGTGTAAGGACAAGGGTGAAGGGTAATGACAGTAAGCGATTTGCTTAAAAATGAAAATTTTTCATCCGTTACCTTGACCGACGGTGACCGTGTAATTAAGGATGTTTACATCGGTGACCTTTTAAGCTGGGTTATGGGACGCGCTAAAAGTGACGACGCCTGGATAACAATTATGTCTAATGTAAATATTTTAGCGGTGGCTTCACTTGCTGATACAGCCTGCATTATTTTGGCCGAGGGTGTAACAGTTGATGAAAGCATCAAGGCAACCGCTATTGATAAGGAAATAAATATAATTTCCACAAATTTAAGTATTTACGAAGCGGCCGTAATTTTAAATGGTCTGATATGAAAAAGTATTTTTACGATTTGCACATTCATTCGTGTTTATCGCCCTGCGGGGATGATGAGGCAACACCTGCTTCGGTTGCGGGTATAGGTAAGCTTAACGGTTTAAGTATTATGGCCTTAACCGACCATAACACAACAAAAAACTGTCCTGCTTTTTTTAAAGCGGCCAAGGCTTACGGTATAATCGCAGTTGCAGGGATGGAGCTTACCACCGCTGAGGATATTCATATGGTGTGCTTGTTTAAAACCTTGGATGACGCCACCGCTTTCGATAAAGCGCTTGACAGTTATCGCATACCGGTACCAAACCGACCTGATATTTTTGGCAGACAGCTTATTATGGACGAGGATGACAATATTATCGGTGAAGTGGAAAACACACTGTCCTTTGCGACAAATGTTTCCTTTGATGAGGCACCAAAGCTTGTGGAAAGCTATGGTGGTGTATGTTATCCTGCACATATTGACCGTCCGTCAAATTCAGTAATTGCGGTTTTGGGTGCGTTTCCACCCGAAAGCAAGTTCACTTGTGCCGAGCTTCACTCAAAGGAAAAAGTAACCGATTATGCGGTTATGGCAAGCCTTCCTGAAAGCCAATTGGTTTTCAGTTCGGATGCACATCAGCTTATGGATATTAAGGAAGCGCAGGACTGTTTTTTTCTGCCGGATGATGATGAAAATGCAGTTGAAAATCTTTTCAAGGCTTTGAAGGGGATATTATGAAGGAACTATCACTTAATATTCTTGATATAACCGAAAATTCGGTTAAAGCAGGGGCAACCCTTACTGAAATAAGTATTTTTGAAGCCGAGAATGATTTGGTTTTAACCATTACCGATAATGGTTGCGGTATGACAAAGGAAATTTTGGAATCGGTTACAAACCCGTTTACAACTACCCGTACAACCCGTAAGGTTGGTTTAGGATTGCCGCTTTTAAAGCTGGCGGCAGAGCAAACGGGTGGGGAAGTAACGATAACTTCCCGTCACCAAAGCGAATTTCCCGAAGGTCACGGCACAGTCGTAAAAGCAGTTTTTTATAAAAACCATATTGATTTCACACCTCTTGGGGATGTGGTATCAACCATTACAACTTTAATTCAAGGGCACCCCGAAACCGATTTTCTCTTTATTCATACTATCGGTGAAAATTCCGTAACACTTGACACGAGAGAGCTTCGTGAAACACTTGAGGGAATACCCCTTGATACTTATGAAGTAATTAAATGGATAGAGGAATATTTGAAAGAGCAATATTCCGAAGTTCTTAAATAGTATTAGGAAAGGATGACTTTAAAATGAAATCTTTAGCTGAATTACAGGCAATTAAAGAAAGAATGAAGGACAAGGTTGTTCTTCGTGAAGGCACCAACGCTACCCGTGTTGTTGTTGGTATGGCCACCTGTGGTATTGCAGCAGGTGCAAGACCCGTTCTCAGCACATTTGTTGAAGAGGTTAACGCTTTAGGTCTTATGGAAACTGTTACGGTTTCTCAAACAGGCTGCATCGGTCTTTGCCAGTATGAACCCATTGTTGAGGTTTACGAAGCAGGCAAGGAAAAGGTTACCTATGTTAAGGTAGACGCTGATAAAGCTAAGCGCATTGCTAATGAACATTTAAAGGGCGGCAAGGTTGTAGTTGAATATACAATCGGCGCTAACCAGTAAAATAATTGGAGGTAAAAAACATGATTCGTGCACATGTCTTAATCTGTGGCGGTACAGGCTGTACTTCGTCAGGCAGTGCTTCTATTCAAAAGGCTTTCGCAGAAAACCTTGAAGCATTTGGTCTTACCGAAGAAGTTAAGCTTGTTCAAACCGGTTGTTTTGGTCTTTGCGAATTGGGCCCTGTTGTTATCGTTTATCCTGACGGTACCTTCTACAGCCGTGTTACTGCAGAAGATGTAAAGGAAATTGTTGAAGAGCATTTGCTTAAAGGTCGTAAGGTTGACCGCCTTGTTTATGCTGATACAGGTGATGAAGCACCTGCAGTAGAGGGCAACGTTGCTTTAAGTGACACTGTTTTCTACAAGTCACAAGACCGTGTTGTTCTTCGTAACTGCGGTGTTATTAACCCCGAAAGCATTGAAGAATATATCGCAATGGACGGTTATGCAGCACTCGGTAAGGTATTAACCGAAATGACACCTGATCAGGTTATTCAGGTTGTTAAGGATTCCGGTCTTCGTGGTCGTGGCGGCGGTGGTTTCCCCACAGGTCTTAAATGGGCTTTAACAGCTCCCAACCAGGCTGACCAAAAATATGTAGTATGTAACGCCGACGAAGGTGACCCCGGTGCATTTATGGACCGTTCCATTTTGGAAGGCGACCCCCATTGCTTAATTGAAGCTATGGCTATCGCTGGTTACGCTATCGGCGCTACCGAAGGTTATGTTTATGTTCGTGCTGAATATCCTATCGCAGTACAGCGTTTACAAAAGGCTATTGACGATGCTCGTGAATACGGCCTTTTAGGTAAGGATATTTTCGGCAGCGGCTTTGACTTTGACCTCTTTATCCGTCTTGGTGCAGGCGCATTCGTTTGCGGTGAAGAAACTGCTCTTATGACATCTATCGAAGGTAACCGTGGTGAACCCAGACCCCGTCCTCCTTATCCTGCAGTTAAGGGTCTTTTCGGTAAGCCCACCGTTGAAAACAACGTTGAAACCTTTGCTAACATTCCTCAGATCATCCTTAAGGGTGTTGACTGGTTTACCTCTATGGGTACTGAAAAGTCCAAGGGTACCAAGGTATTCGCACTCGGTGGTAAGATTGCTCATACCGGTCTTGTTGAAATTGCTATGGGTACAACCCTCCGTCATATTATTGATGAAATCGGCGGCGGTATTCCTAACGGCAAGAAGTTCAAGGCTGCTCAGACAGGTGGTCCTTCAGGCGGTTGTATTCCTGCACACCTTATTGATACACCTGTTGACTATGACAACCTTACAGCTATCGGTTGTATGATGGGTTCAGGCGGTCTTATCGTTATGGACGAAGACAACTGTATGGTTGATATGGCTAAATTCTTCCTTGAATTTACTGTTGATGAATCCTGCGGTAAGTGTACTCCTTGCCGTGTAGGTACAAAGCGTCTTTTAGAAATTCTTGATAAGATTACTTCGGGCAAGGGCACACTAGAAGACATTGACCGTCTTGAAGAGCTTTGCTACTACATTAAGCAAAACTCACTTTGCGGTCTTGGTCAAACTGCTCCTAACCCCGTTCTTTCAACCCTCAACTTCTTCCGTGATGAATATATTGCTCACGTTGTTGATAAGAAGTGTCCTGCAGGCGTATGTAAAGATCTTCTCAAGTTTGTTATTGATAAGGATAAATGTATCGGTTGCGGTCTTTGCGCAAGAAATTGCCCTGCTGATGCTATTTCTAAGACCGATTACATTGCACCCGGCCACAAGCTTCCTTCTTATGTTATTGATCCCGACAAGTGCGTTAAGTGCGGCGTTTGTATTGATAACTGTAAGTTTAAGGCCATCAGCAAGATTTAAGAAAGGAGCCTAAATAAAATGGATATGATTACTTTAAAAATTAACGGTATTTCCGTTACTGTACCCAAGGGCTCTACAGTATTAGATGCTGCCCGTGTTGCAGGCATTGAAATTCCTACCCTTTGCTTTATGAAGGAAAAGAATGAAATCGGTGCTTGCCGTATCTGCGTTGTTGAAGTAAACGAAGGCAGAGGCTTTAGAATGGTTACCGCTTGCGTATTCCCCGTAAGTGAGGGTATGGAAGTTTTAACCAACACCGAAAAGGTTCAAAAGGCTCGCAAGACTACCTTGGAGCTTATCCTTTCCACCCACGACAAGAAGTGTCTTTCTTGCTCACGTTCAACAAATTGCGAATTGCAGAAGCTTTGCCTTGATTATGGCGTTGATGAAAGCGCATTTGCCGGCTTCAAGCCCGTTTACGAGCTTGACAACAGCACACCTCACCTTGTTCGTGACAATAATAAGTGTATTCTTTGCCGTCGTTGCGTTGCTGCTTGTAACGAACAGTACGTTGGCGTTATCGGCGCTAACAACCGCGGTATTGACACCAATATCGGCACTCCGTTCGAGGTTGGCCTTTCTAATGTTCCTTGTATTTCCTGCGGTCAGTGTACCGCTGTTTGTCCTACAGGCGCATTGGTTGAAAAGGATGACACCGATAAGATTTGGGCAGCTTTAGCTGACCCCACAAAGCATGTTGTTGTTCAGACCGCTCCTTCAGTTCGTGTAACTCTTGGTGAATGCTTCGGTATGCCCATCGGTTCAAACGTTGAAGGTAAAATGGTTGCTGCTCTTCGCCGTCTTGGCTTTGCAAGAGTATTCGACACCGACTTTGCTGCTGACCTTACAATCGTTGAAGAAGCTAACGAGCTTGTTCAGCGCATTCAGAATGCAGGCACTCTTCCGATGATCACTTCTTGCTCACCCGGTTGGGTTAAGTTCTGCGAATATTACTATCCCGATATGATTAACCATCTTTCTACCTGCAAGTCTCCTCAGCAGATGGCAGGTGCAGTAATTAAGACCTATTACGCTAACAAGATGGGTATCGATCCTAAGGATATCGTTTCTGTATCAGTTATGCCTTGTACCGCTAAGAAGTTCGAAATCGGTCGTGAGGATCAGTCTGCTGCAGGCGTTCCCGATGTTGATATTGCTATCACCACTCGTGAGCTTGGCCGTATGATTGACCGTGCAGGTATTAAGTTTACCGCACTTCCCGATGAAGAATTTGATTCTCCTCTCGGTGAAGATACCGGTGCTGCTGTAATCTTCGGTGCTACCGGCGGTGTTATGGAAGCAGCTCTCCGTACTGCTAATGACTGGCTTACCGGTAAGGACAACACCGACGTTGACTTTACTGCAGTTCGTGGCACAATGGGTCTTAAGCAGGCAACCGTTAACATCAACGGCAGCGACATCAAGGTTGCTGTTGCTTCGGGCGCAGCTGCTGCTAAGTGTGTAATGGATCAGCTTAAGGCAGGCAACCCTGCTGGTTGGACCTTTATCGAAATTATGGGTTGTCCCGGCGGTTGTGTAAACGGCGGCGGTCAGCCTATTCAGCCTCAGTCTGTACGCGATACTGTTGACCTTAAGGCAGTTCGCGCTAAGGCACTTTACGATCAGGATGCTTCAATGGCTATTCGTAAGTCACACGAATCTCCCGTTGTAAAGACCCTTTACAGTGAATGGTATGACGGCTTTGGCGGTCATAAGGCTCACCACGATTTGCATACAAGCTATGTAGCTCGCGAAAAGTACACAAAGTAATATAAAATTAAGGAGTCAACCGAAAAGGCTGACTCCTTTTTTAATCCTTGTTACAGCAGCTATCTTTTCTGAAAAGCAGGGAAATGCACCATACACCCGCCAAGGCAATAACGGTGTAAATAATTCGGCTTATAATTGCCGTGCTGCCGCCAAATGCCCAAGCCACAAGGTCAAATGAGAATAGACCTACAAGACCCCAGTTTAAAGCGCCGATTATAACAAGAATTAAGCAAATTTTATCAAACATAGTTTCAACTCCTTTTTGTAAAAATATCATTTACCAAAAAAGGTGAAATATGCAAAAAAGCAACAGTTTTTTAAACTGCTGCTTTTTTAAATTTAAAAGGACATAATGTCGTTCATATCATAAAGGCCGAGCTTCTTTGCTGAAATAAACTTCGCTGCGCGTATTGCACCCACTGCAAACACTTCTTTCGAGGTTGCCTGATGTGATAAGGTAATAACCTCATCTCTGCCCGCAAAAATCACATCGTGTTCACCAACAATTGTACCGCCGCGAACCGAATGAATACCAATTTCATTTTTAGGTCGTTTAGCACGCTTTGAATGGCGGTCATATTCGTAGTTATAGCTATCATTGAATTGCTCGTTAACAGCATTTGCAAGCATTATTGCCGTGCCTGAGGGAGCATCAATTTTAAGATTATGGTGTTTTTCAATAATTTCAACATCGAAGTCGCTTCCCAAAACCTTAGCCGCTTTTTTTGCCAGTGAGCAAAGCAAATTAACACCAATTGACATATTAAAGGTAAAGAAAATTGGAATTTGCTTTGAAGCCGCCTTAATTTTTGCAATTTGATCGTCGTTATAGCCTGTAGTAGCTAAAACAACGGCGGTGTTAGTCTTTATGGCATAATTTAAAATGCTGTCAAGCAAAACGGGGTTTGAAAAGTCAATAATAACATCGGCTTTTGCATTTATGCCGTCAAAATTAGCAAAAATGGGGTATTTTTGCCCAATATTTACCTTATCAACACCTGCAATAATTTCAATTTCACTGTCATTTGCGGCACAGTCGGTAATAAAACCGCCCATTTTGCCGCTTGCGCCTACAAGTATTGCCTTTATCATTTTTTCACATCCAAAAATTTGTTTATAATAAATTACATTCAGTTAGTTTTTCTTTTAAAAGATAAAAATTATTTTCATTCATTGGGTAAAGCGGAAGCCTGCACGGTCCCACGTTTAGCCCCAAAAGGTTCATTGCAGTTTTAACGGGAACGGGGTTAACATCGCAAAACAAGGCTTTTATAAGCCCCATATATTTAATTTGCGCCGCCGTTGCAATTTTAGTATTGCCAACCCAATAGTTTTGGCACAGGTTATGAATTGCAGCCGGTAGTATATTAGAAACGACTGATATAACACCCAACCCACCAAGTGACATTATGGGAACAATTTGGTCATCATTACCTGAATATACCCACAAATCATCACCGCAAAGATAAACCGTTTCAGCCACCTTTGATAAATCACCCGAAGCTTCCTTAACCGCAACTATGTTTTTGTGTTTGGATAGTTCTTTATAGGTTTGCGGTTTAATGTCTACCCCCGTGCGAGAGGGAACATTATAAAGAATAATCGGTTTGTTTACACGGTCGGCAATATAGCTGTAATGCGCCATAAGCCCTTCTTGCGATGCCTTGTTGTAATAAGGCGTTACCATTAAAAAGGCATCTGCACCTAATTTTGCGGCATCGTTACAAAGCTCAACCGTGTAAAGTGTATCGTTACTACCCGTGCCTGCAATAACAGGTACTTTTTTGTCGGCGGCATTAACCACCGTTTCAATAACTTTTAAATGCTCGTCATATTTTAGTGTGGACTTCTCACCGGTTGTGCCGCAAGCAACAAGGGCATCTATACCGGATGTTATTTGACTTTTGACAAGTGCTCGAAGGTTTTCGTAGTTAACACTGCCGTTTTCATTCATCGGGGTTACAAGTGCTGTTGCCGCACCCGTGAATATCTTCGGCTTCAAGTAATCCCTCCAAAAAAGTTAGTCCATATATCCTTTCGCACAGAGAAGCTCAGCAAGTAATACGGCACCGCCTGCAGCACCGCGAAGGGTGTTGTGTGAAAGACATACAAACTTATAATCGTACTGTGTGTCTTCACGAAGTCTGCCAACCGATACAGCCATACCGCCTTCAAGATCGCGGTTAAGCTTGGTCTGGGGCATATTATCTTCAACAAAGTAGTTGATAAATTGCTTGGGAGCGTGGGGAAGTTCGAGGTCCTGCGGTGCGCCCTTAAATTCGGCCCAGGTGTTTAAAATTTCTTCCTTGGTGGGCTTATTCTTAAAGGTTACGAAAACTGCTGCCATATGACCGTCCGAAACGGGAACACGAAGGCACTGTGCAGTAAATTTGGGGCTATTTGCGGGAACAATTTCACCGTTTTCAATAGTACCCCAAATTTTAAGAGGTTCTTTTTCGCTCTTTTCTTCTTCACCGCCAATAAAGGGGATAACATTGTCAATCATTTCAGGCCAACGGTCAAAGGTTTTGCCTGCGCCCGAAATTGCCTGATAGGTGCATACTAATACCTTATCAACACCAAATTTGTCAAGGGGATAAAGGGCAGGAACATAGCTTTGAAGTGAGCAGTTTGACTTAACTGCAATAAAGCCCTTCTTAGTGCCAAGGCGCTTTCTTTGGCTTTCAATAATTTCAGCGTGGTCATCGTTGATTTCGGGAATAATCATAGGTACATCAGGTGTAAAACGGTGAGCCGAGTTGTTAGAAATAACAGGGCATTCGCGTTTTGCATAGGTTTCCTCAAGTGCCTTGATTTCATCCTTTTTCATATTAACTGCGCAGAAAACAAAATCAACCTTTGAAACAATTTCGTCAATGTCCTTTTCAGCGTCGTAAACCATCATATCCTTAAGGCTTTCAGGCATAGGTGAGGTCATAGCCCAACGGTTGCCAACAGCGTCGGTGTAAGATTTGCCTGCTGAATTTGCACTTGCGGCCAAAGCAGTTACGTTAAACCACGGGTGGTCGTGAAGCAAAAGGGCAAAACGCTGGCCTACCATACCTGTAGCGCCGATAATACCAATATTATATTTTTTCATTTTTAAAACATTCCTTTCGAAATTTGAAAATCATACTTGATATATATTCAAATTTATTATAATATATAATTATATCTAAACAATAATACCATTTACATAACCTTTTGTCAAATGGTTTTACGGTATTTTTTAAGGAAGAAAAGAGAAAAAATGAAAACTAGCGACTTTTATTATAATTTACCTGAAGAGCTAATAGCCCAAACCCCTATTGAACCGCGCGACCAATCGCGCCTTTTGGTGTTTAATAAAGACACGGGCGGTTTACAGCACAAGCATTTTTATAATGTGTTTGATTATTTAAAGGCGGGCGACTGTCTTGTTTTAAACGATACAAGGGTTTTGCCTGCGCGTATTTTCGGCACACGTGTTGATACGGGAAGCGTTGTCGAATTTGTGCTTTTAAAGCAAAAAGAACAGAATATTTGGGAATGTCTTGCGGGCCCCGGCAAAAAAGCAAAGGTAGGGCACAGCTTTATTTTTTCTGACAAATTATCGGCCGAGGTTATAGAGGTTTTAGATGACGGTAACCGCATTGTTAAGTTTTTACCCAAGGGTGAATTTTTTGCAGTTTTGGATGAAGTCGGTCAAATGCCGCTTCCACCATATATTAAAGCAAAGCTTCAGGATAAGGAACGTTATCAAACAGTTTATTCGCGCGAGCTTGGTTCAGCCGCTGCCCCAACAGCCGGGCTTCATTTCACAAAGGAAATGCTTGAAAAATTAAAGGAAAATGGCGTTAATATTGCCTATGTAACCTTACACGTTGGTCTTGGCACATTCCGTCCCGTTAAGGTTGATGACGTTACACAGCACAAAATGCATAGTGAGCATTATTCCATAACACAGGAAAATGCTGATATTATAAACAATACAAAGCAAAACGGCGGCAGGGTAATTTGCGTTGGCACAACAAGCTGTCGCACGGTTGAAAGCGCAATGCAAACCTTTGGCGAAATCAAAGAATGTAGTGATGATACATCAATCTTTATTTACCCCGGTTACACCTTTAAATGTATGGACGGTCTTATCACCAATTTCCACCTGCCCGAAAGCACACTTATAATGCTTGTTTCAGCCTTTGCGGGATATGATAAAACAATGAATGCTTATAATGTTGCTGTTGCTGAAAAATACAGATTTTTCAGCTTTGGTGATGCGATGCTGATTTTGTAAAACAAAATCAGGAGTGAAAAGTGAATAGTGAAAAGTTAAGGTGTGCCTTCGGCACGAATAAATAACAGTCGGCAAAGCCGACACCGAAATTATTCATCATTCACTATTCTTTTTTACATTATGAAACAACCCCAAGTCTCAAAAAGACTTGGGGTAAATTTTATTTTTTGTCCTTAATCCAACGGCTGCGCTTTTTCTTTTTTGTGGGGTCATCGGTTGGATTTATAAACGGGGAATATGGTGCTTTACAGTGTGAACAATGTGTTGTGCCTGCCTTATTAACGGTACCGCATTTTACACATTCCCAAATAGCCTTTGCAGGCTCGCCGTAAGCCAATTCGGGATAACTGTTATGTACGGGCTCTTCGGGTAAAATTTCGTTTTCAAGCTTTTTAAGGCGGTATGAAAGCATTGCATTTTCTTGCTTCAGTTTATCAATATCATCAAGGCAGGAAATTATAGCAATAATTGGTATAAGCTCTAAAATGCCAAGTAATAAAAGCAGTACAGCATAAAGCGGTGTAGCTACTAATGACATAATAAAGGCAATTGCTAATGTTATAACATTTATTACTAAAAGTATTATAAGAAGTTTACGCATTCACATCACCATTTTTATAATATCACATATGTACTAAAAGTGCAATATTTATGTTGAAATTCGGGTTAATATCAAGTATACTAGTAAGGATGAATTTTTTATTATAGGGAGAAAAAATGTATAAATTAATCAGCGATAAAAACGGTGCGCGCAGGGGCGAGTTTCAAACAAACCGCGGTACTGTGCAAACACCTGCTTTTATGAATGTTGCTACCTGCGGTGCAATTAAGGGTGCGGTTTCGGCTGAGGACCTTAAAGCCCTTGGCTGTCAGGTAATGCTTTCTAATACCTACCACTTACACGTTCGCCCGGGTGATAAGCTTATAAAGGAATGCGGCGGTCTTCACAAGTTTACCACTTGGGATGGACCAATTCTAACCGACAGCGGCGGTTTTCAGGTTTTTTCACTTTCATCCCTTCGCAAAATTGAAGAGGAAGGCGTAACCTTTGCTTCTCACGTTGACGGTAAGCGTATTTTTATGGGTCCGGAAGAAAGTATGCAAATTCAGTCAAATTTAGGTTCAACCATTGCAATGGCGTTTGATGAATGTGTTGAAAATCCCGCGGCTTACAGTTATTCGAAGGCATCCTGTGAACGCACAACCCGTTGGCTTAAACGCTGCAAGACAGAAATGGCAAGGCTTAATTCTTTAGAGAACACAATTAACCGCGAGCAAATGCTTTTCGGCATAAATCAGGGCTGTACCTATGAGGATTTGCGTATTAACCATATGAAAGAAATTGCCGATTTAAATTTAGACGGTTATGCAATCGGGGGTTTGGCAGTTGGTGAACCCGCTGAAGTTATGTATGATATAATTGAAAAGGTAACACCGCATATGCCGCAAAATAAAATTCGTTATTTAATGGGTGTTGGCACCCCTGCAAATATTTTAAATGCGGTTGAACGCGGTGTCGATTTATTTGACTGTGTAATGCCAAGCCGTAACGCCCGTCACGGTCATCTTTTTACAAGCGAAGGCATTATTAACATTAACAACAAAAAGTATGAAAACGATATGCGCCCCATTGATGAAAACTGCGGTTGTCCTGTTTGCAGGCAATTCAGCCGTGCATATATCCGCCATCTTTTAAAGAGTGAAGAAATGCTCTCCCAACGCCTTTTGGTTATGCACAATTTGTGGTTTTATAATCATCTTATGGAAGATATACGAAATGCTTTGGATGAGGGTCGTTTCGCTGAGTTTAAGAAGGAAAAAGAGATTATTTATTCCAAAAGAATATAGTTTATCTTGCTTTTTGGGAAAATATGGGGTATAATACCATTTGATATTTAATTTGGAGGAAGTTTTTCAATGAATTACACATTTTTAACTCTTGCTGATAATGCTAACAACAATCCAATGGGTGGTTGGGGTCTTATAGGTATGATTGCTGTTTATGCCGTAATTTTCGGTGCAATGTATCTTATCTTTATCCGTCCTAACCGCAAAAAGCAAAAAGAAGAACAAAAAATGCGCGAAAACTTGCAGGTTGGTGACGAAATTTTAACCATCGGCGGTATTTACGGCCGTGTTATCTCCTTGAAGGAAGATACAATGGTTATCGAATCCAAGGCTGACCGCAGCAAGCTTACAATTGCTCGTTGGGCTTTACAGCAAAATTTCACCGTTCATGATGATGTTGCTAAAAAATAAGTTATAAAACAAGTCCCTCCCGAATAGATTTTATCGGGAGGGACTTATTTTATGCCTAAAAAATTTGATTATATATTTTTACTTAAGGTTTTAATAATTGAAGTATTAACAACTGTAGCGGCAATGTTTATATTTGCCTTAGTGCTTTTCTTTTTGGAGGGCGGTTATCAGTTTTCGCCGCTTTTTGCAACAATATCGCTCGGTCTTGGCTGTTTTTTGGCATCCCTATATGCAGCGGGTAGGGTGGGCAAAAACGGTCTTTTAATTGGCGCAATAGTCGGTGGCGCAACATTTATAATTGTAACACTTGCGGGCCTTATGGGTAGTAAGGAAATTTTTTCATTAAACACTTTTTTCCGTTTAATAATTTTAATGCTTTTATCCTTAATAGGCGGAGTGCTTGGGGTCAATAGTAAACAAAATCAAAATTTTATTTAAATTGGGGTTTAGCGCTTGCGCGAGGTAATAAAGTAAGAGGTAATAGTGAAGAGGTTCGGTGTCGCTTCGCGACGGATTAAAATTGTTGATTTTATTAATTTAATTGTATATTCGTAGGGGCGATTCACGAATCGCCCGAAAGCCTTCTCCAGCGGAGAAGGTGGCGCCGATAGGTGACGGATGAGGAGAGCATTAAAGCACTTTCTTAACAATATCCTCCTCATCCACCAAACTTTCGTTTGGTCCCCCTTCTCCGCTGGAGAAGGCTAAAATTATACAATCAAACGAACCGACAAACTATAATTTGAACAAAAAACACGGTAGAAAACTACCGTGTTTTAAACTATTTTCTGTTCTTTTTATATGCCAAATAATCCTCTAAAATAATTACTGCCGCAACAGCATCAACCACATTTTTACGTTTTTTGCCGCGCGTGTCGGTAAAATTAAGGGCTGTATGTGCCGAAATGGTTGTGCAGCGTTCATCCCACATAACAACGGGAAGGGAAGTGGCAAGCTTTATTTTTTCACCAATTTCGTTACATTCCTCAGCGCGCCAGCCAAGTGAGCCATCCATATTTTTGGGCAGTCCCACAACAATTTCCTCAGCACTAAGTTCTTTTGCACAGTCGGCAATTTTTAGCACCAGCTTTTCGGTGTTATATTCGTTAATTACCGTTTTGGGAAAGGCAAAGCCTTCGCCCTTGTCGGAAACGGCTATACCTGTGCGGGCTTTCCCCAAATCAACTGACATTATAATCATTAATTTTCCCTCATTGTATAAAGTGATGGACGACTTGAGGAACGAAGCATATCGCTTGGCAAATGCGAATAATCATTTGCGAATTTAAGTTCAATTTTATTGCTGTCGTCAATTTCAATGTAACCAACTGCGGTATTGTCAAATAACGGGACGGTAATAAGCTTTGAAATATCATCATAAATCAGCTTGCACAAAAGGCAGCGTATAATACCCCCGTGTGTAGCAAGAGCAACGGTTTTGCCTTTGTTTTGGTTAACAATATCCCAAAAGGCATTTGTAATTCTTTGGTACGATACGCGCATTGGCTCACCACCTTCGGGTGCAAAATCTTCAGGGTGGTTTAACCAAATTTCCTTAAGAACAGGGTCCTTTTCGAAAGTATCGGCAAAGGGCTTGCCCTCAATAATACCGCCATCAATTTCAGAAAGGTCCTTATAAATTTCAATTTCAATATCGCGGTTGCCCCTAATTGCCAATGCTGTTTTATATGCGCGAATAAGCGGGCTTGAATATATTTTATCAAGCTTAATTTCTTTAAAGCGTTCGCTTAGCTTTTCTAACTGCTTTTCACCAAGGTCGGTAATATCAAGGTCGGTTCTACCCTGAAAAACTCGACTGAGATTTCCCAAGGCTTCACAATGGCGAACAAGGTATATTTTTGTCATTTTTATCACCGAAAAGTATTATACCATTTCGGAAATATAAAAACAAGTTAAATTATAATTTCGTTGTCACTTTTTCCGTTTTTGAAAAAATCATTAAGGTTTTTGACTGTTGTTTCGGCAATGGCAGACAGCGCTTCCTTAGTTAAAAATGCTTGGTGCGAGGTAACAATAACATTTGGCATTGAAATTAAACTGCTTAAGGTGTCATCTCTTATTATTTCATCCGAAAAATCTTCAAAAAACAGGTCGGTTTCTTCCTCGTATACATCAAGTCCTGCGGCTCCGATTTGTCCCTTTTTTAAACCCGAAATCAATGCTTGTGTATCAACCAATTTTCCGCGCGATGTGTTAATAATATAAGCGCCTTTTTTCATTTTGCTAATTGAATTTTCATTAATTAAATATTGATTGTCTTTTGTTAAGGGACAATGTAGCGAAATTATATCACTGCTCTTTAAAAGCTTGTCAAGACTTACATATTCACCACAAAATTCCGTACTTTCTTGAGGGTCGAAGCCAATAATATTCATACCAAAGCCCTTGCAAATATCAGCAAAAACACGGCCAATTTTACCTGTGCCGATAACACCAACAGTTTTACCTTTTAAATCAAAGCCTGTTAGGGAATCAAGTGAAAAATTATGGTCACGGGTGCGAATGTATGCACGGTGTAGCTTACGGTTAAGCATTAAAATCATACCAATGGCGTGTTCGGCAACAGCGTAGGGGGAATATGCGGGTACACGCACAACCTTAATGCGATTATGGGCAAATTTTAAATCAACATTGTTATAGCCTGCACACCTAAGCGCAATAATTTTTACTCCGTAATTTTCAAGCTTTTCAATAACGCGTCGGTTTATGTTATCGTTTACAAATACACAAACCGCATCACAGCAAGCCGCCATGCTTACGGTATCCTCATTCAATTTGTTTTCAAAAAAACGGAAGTTAAGCTCTTCTCCCGAATATTTTTCAAAGCTTTCACGGTCATAGCTTTTAGTATCAAAAAATGCAATTGTTTTCAAAAAATCACCTCAATAACGTAATATTAAATATTTTTATCAAAAAAATTGTGCATATACGCTATTGTAAAATTTTGAAAAAGTTGTATAATGTTTTCAATGAATCTAAAGCAAAGGAATGGTAATTGTGAAAAAATATCTTAACCGACTTTTCATTGATGGGCTTTCCGGTATGGCTTACGGCCTTTTTTCAACCCTTATTATCGGCACAATTATTTGCCAAATTGCAAATATTATCGGCGGTAATGTTGTTGGTACATACCTGAACGCTATGGGCAGTGTTGCCAAAACCCTAACGGGCGCAGGTATTGGTGTAGGTGTTGCTTGTAAATTAAAGGCTTCACCTTTAACAACCGTTGCGGCTGCTGTTGCGGGTATGGTTGGCGCTTTCCCAACAGTTGCAAAGGACGCCTTTGCACTTGGTGCCCCGGGTGAGCCACTTGGCGCTTTTATTGCGGCTTATGTTGCAATTGAAATTGGCTATTTGGTTTCGGGCAGAACCAAGGTTGACATTATTGTTACCCCTGTTTGCTGTATTTTACTTGGCTCTATGGCGGGTTATTTTGTTGGCCCATACATTTCAACCTTTATGAAATGGGTTGGTCAGCTTGTTAATGTTAATGTAGAGCAAAGCCCAATTTTAGGCGGTATGATAGTATCGGTTATTATGGGTATTCTGTTAACACTTCCTATTTCTTCAGCGGCTGTTGGTATTTCAATGGGACTTTCTGGTCTTGCGGCAGGTGCGGCAACAATCGGCTGCTGCTGTAATATGGTTGGCTTTGCGGTTATAAGCTACCGTGAAAATAAATTCGGCGGTCTTATTGCGCAGGGCGTTGGTACTTCGATGATTCAAATGCCAAACATTGTCCGTCATCCTTTAATTTGGCTTCCATCCATTATTTCAAGCGCAATTTTAGGCCCCGTGGCTTCAGCGCTTTTAAAAATGGTTAGCGACCCCATTGGCTCGGGTATGGGCTCGGCAGGTCTTGTTGGTCAGTTTTCAGCTTATACCACAATGGTTGCGGCAGGTACTTCACCCGTTATTGCTATGCTTGAAATTGTGCTTATGCACTTTATTTTACCGGCGGCTTTGTGTCTTGCAATTGCCGAAGCAATGCGTAAGCTTGGCTGGATAAAATCGGGTGATTTAAAGCTGGTGTCAGCAAATGCGTAAGACGGAAAGAACAATTGAAGCGGTTAACCGCCTTGAAAAGTTGTATCCCGATGCGATTTGCTCTTTGGAATATCAGGATGCTTTTCAGCTTTTGGTTGCAACTCGACTTTCGGCACAGTGCACCGATAAGCGTGTTAATATGGTAACACCTGACTTATTCCACGAATTTCCTACCGCTGAAAAAATGGCAAATGCGGATTTAAATAGGGTAGAGCAGCTTATTAAAACCTGCGGACTTTACAAAACAAAGGCTAAGGATTTAGTAAAGCTAAGCCAACAAATTATTGAAGATTTTGACGGCAATGTGCCTGACAATATTGAGCAGCTTACAACCCTTTCGGGCGTGGGCCGTAAAACCGCAAATTTAGTGGTAGGCGATATTTATAAAAAGCCTGCTGTTGTTTGTGACACCCATTTTATACGGCTTTGCAATCGTTTGGGTTTGGTTGAAAGTGATAATCCGCTATCGGTAGAAAAGGCAATGCGAAAGCTTTTGCCACCCGATAAATCGAATGATTTTTGTCACCGCAGCGTGCTTTTCGGCAGGGATGTTTGTATTGCCCGAAGTCCTAAGTGTGATGACTGCATTTTGGCTGATATCTGCCCAAAAAAGATAAAGAAAAAATAATATTTGGTGAACATTTTGAATAATGAAATAAATTATAAAAAGTGTTGCTTTTCGGGGTACCGACCGTCAAAATTTCCGTTTGCCCTTAAAAGCAACAATGCCGATTTTGAGGTTATGCTTCGAAATTTAACAACAACAATTTCGGCTTTAATTGATGATGACTGCCGTGTATTTTATACGGGTATGGCTTCGGGCTTTGATATTATTGCCGCCGAAACGGTGCTTAAATTCAAAGAACAGCAAAGTGATATAAAGCTTATTGCTGTGGTGCCCTTTGAAGAACAGGAAAAATCATATTCAAATGAATGGAAGGCCCGTTATGAACAGGTTTTAAGGGGTTGCGATGAAGTAAACGTGCTGTCACGGGAATACCACGCAGGGTGTTACCAAAACCGCAATAAATTTATGGTGGACAGCAGTGATTACGTTGTAACCTGGTATGACGGAAAGCAGGGCGGAACACGAAACACACTCAATTACGCCCAAAAGAAAAAGCGTTATATTGTAAACGTTAACACCGAATATTTAAAGGAATTTAATAACCTTCAATCGAAAATTGATATTTAAAATTGAAACCGCCGTTTTTTTCGGCGGTTTTTTGCTTATATATATTAAATATTCTTTGATAATATATTGACAATTTAATGTTTTTGAGTATAATTGTATACAGAAAAACATAGAGGTGAGAAGTTTGCTTGAACTTTCTAACAAAACAAATTTACTTGAACAAAAAATATATAAATACGAGCTTCAGGACGTTGCCGACCCGAATTTATACCGTGATATTTATTCGTACGATTCTGTGCCGAAGGTTGCCTTTAACCACCGCCGTGTGCCTATGGGTATGCCTGAGGAAATTTGGATAACCGACACATCACTTCGTGACGGTCAGCAGTCGGTTGAACCGTATACCGTTAAGCAAATTGTTGACTTATACAAGCTTATGTCAAAGCTTGGCGGACCTTACGGCATTATTCGCCAAACTGAATTTTTTGTTTACAGCAAGAAGGACAGGGAAGCACTGGAAAAATGTCAGGAATTGGGGCTAAAATTTCCCGAAATTACTACTTGGATTCGTGCAAGCAAGGAGGACTTTAAGCTTGTAAAGGATTTGGGTATTCGTGAAACGGGTATTTTGGTTTCGTGCAGCGACTATCATATTTTTAAAAAGCTTAAAAAGTCAAGAAAAGAAGTTCTTGATATGTATCTTGCAGCTGTTGGCGAAGCCTTTGAGGCGGGTGTTATGCCAAGGTGTCACCTTGAAGATATTACCCGTGCTGATTTTTACGGCTTTGTTGTACCCTTCGTAAACGAGCTTATGAAAATGTCGCAGGATGCAGGTATTCCCGTTAAAATCCGTGCGTGCGACACAATGGGCTACGGTGTACCTTACCCCGAGGTTGCGCTTCCAAGAAGTGTACCCGGTATAATTTACGGTTTACAGCATTATTCCGACGTACCTTCCGAAATGCTTGAATGGCACGGCCATAACGATTTTTACAAGGCCGTTGCAAATGCTTCTACTGCTTGGCTTTACGGTGCCTGTGCGGTTAACTGCTCGCTTTTAGGTATAGGTGAAAGAACAGGTAACATTCCGCTTGAGGCTATGATTATGGAATATGCATCCCTTCGTGGCTCGCTTGACGGTATGGACACAACTGCTATTACCGAAATTGCCGAATATTTTAAGAATGAAATGAATTATGATATACCTCCGATGACCCCATTTGCAGGCCGCAACTTTAACGTTACCCGCGCAGGCATTCACGCTGACGGTCTTTTAAAGGATCAGGAAATTTATAATATCTTTGATACCGAAAAAATACTTAACCGTCCTGCAACTGTTACAATTAGTAAGACCAGTGGTCTTGCGGGTATTGCTTATTGGATAAACACAAATTATCGCCTTTCGGGTGATGATGCTTTGGATAAAAAAGACCCGCTTATTATAAAGCTTAAGGAATGGGTTGACGCCGAATATGAAGACGGTCGTCAAACCGCACTTTCGAACTTTGAGCTTGAAGGTAAAATTGAAGAATTATCCGGCGGCAAATTTAAAAGACTTTAGGAGTTGACATACAATGGACCATAAAACCGTTTCCTTGGCAGATCAGGTGTTTGAACACCTTGAAACCGATATTTTAAGCGGTAAATATCAGCGTGGTGACATTTTAACCGAAAACCATCTTTGCGAAATTTTGGGCGTAAGCCGTACACCTATTCGTGAAGCTCTTCGCCGCCTTCAGCAAGAGCATTTAATTGTTGAAACAGGTAAAGGCTCGCAGGTGCTTGGTATCAGCGAGGATGATTTGCGTGATATATATATAATTCGTGAACAGCTTGAAGGCTTAGCCGCAAAAATGGCTGCTGAAAAAGCAAGTGTAGAGGATATTAACGAGCTTAAATCGGCACTTGAATTGCAGGAATTCTACCTTACAAAGCAAAACAGCGAACAAATTCGTTTAATGGATAACCGCTTTCACGAAATTCTTTATAAAATAAGCGGCAGTCACGTTTTTTATAACACGCTTTTACCGCTTCACAAAAAGGTGCAAAAATACCGTAAGGTATCTCTTCAAAGTCAGTCCCGCGCTAATGAGTCGGTGGCTGAGCACCGTGAAATTTTAAATGCAATAATAAACCATAATGCAGCTGCGGCAGAAGCTTTTACCGCACAGCACGTTAGAAATGCTTATATGCATATAGCAGGAAAGGACTGATAAAAATGGGTTTAACCATAGCACAAAAAATTATTAAAGCCCATATGATAAGCGGTGAAATGACCGTAGGCCAAGAGGTTGCCTTGAAAATTGACCAAACCTTAACGCAGGATGCAACAGGTACAATGGCTTATCTTGAATTTGAAACAATGGGTCTTGACCGCGTTAAAACCGAGCGCAGTGTTGCCTATATTGACCATAATACACTTCAGTCAGGCTTTGAAAATGCCGACGACCACCGTTATATTCAGTCGGTTTGCAAAAAGCACGGCATTTATTTTTCACGCCCCGGCAACGGCATTTGTCATCAGGTACATCTTGAACGTTTTGGCAAGCCGGGTAAAACCCTTATCGGTTCCGACAGCCATACTCCAACAGGCGGCGGTATAGGTATGCTTGCAATGGGTGCGGGCGGCCTTGACGTTGCGGTTGCAATGGGCGGCGGTGCATATTACATAACAATGCCCAAAATGTATAAGGTAAACCTTATCGGAAAATTAAATCCATTTGTTACCGCTAAAGATATTAGTCTTGAAATTTTAAGAATTTTATCGGTTAAGGGCGGTGTTGGCGCTATTATTGAATGGGGCGGCGAGGGTATTAAGTATTTATCCGTTCCAGAACGTGCTACCATTACAAATATGGGTACCGAGCTTGGCGCTACAACCTCAATTTTCCCGTCTGACGAGGTTACAAAAGCTTTTTTAGAGGCTGAGGGCAGAGGGGAAGATTATGTAGAATTATCAAGTGATGCCGATGCGGTTTACGACAAGGTAATTGATATTGATTTAAACGAATTAAAGCCCTTAATTGCTTGTCCACACAGTCCTGACAATATTGTTACGGTTGAATCACTCAAGGGTACAAAGGTTGATCAGGTTTGCATTGGCTCTTGCACAAACTCTTCACTTTTTGATATGTTAAAGGTTGCGGCACTCCTAAAGGGTAAAACCATTGACCCAAGTGTTAGCCTTTCAATTTCGCCGGGTTCTAAGCAGGTTTTAACAATGCTTGCTGACTGTGGTGCATTGTCTGATATTTTGGCTTCGGGTGCGCGTGTGCTTGAATGTGCTTGCGGTCCCTGTATTGGTATGGGCTTTTCACCCAATTCTGCTGGTGTTTCACTTCGTACCTTTAACCGCAATTTCATTGGTCGAAGCGGTACAGCCGATGCAAGTGTTTATCTTGTTTCGCCCGAAACGGCAGTTGCGGCGGCCCTTACAGGCTATATTACTGACCCTCGTTTACTCGGTGATATGCCCGAAATTAAAATGCCTGAAAGCTTTAAAATTGATGACAGCGCCGTTATTGCCCCCGCAAGCGAGGCCGAGGCTGCTGAAATTGAAGTTTTACGCGGACCGAATATTAAGCCCTTCCCCGAAGCAAAACCGCAGGAGGACACTTTAAGCGCCGAATTAGTGCTTAAGGTTGGCGATAATATCACAACCGACCATATTATGCCCGCAGGCGCAAAAATTCTTCCTTACCGTTCTAATATTCCGCACCTTTCACAGTTCTGCTTTGGTGTGTGTGACAGCACCTTTCCCGAAAGAGCAAAGGCGCTTGGCAAGTCAATTATTGTCGGCGGCAGTAACTACGGTCAGGGCTCATCCCGTGAACACGCAGCATTAGTTCCTATGTATTTGGGTGTTCGTGCTGTAATTACAAAAAGCTTTGCACGTATTCACATCGCAAATCTTATAAATTCGGGTATAATGCCCTTAACCTTTAAAAATGCTGACGATTACGATAAGCTTAACCAAGGCGACAAGCTTACCTTAACTAATGTTTTCAGCGGTATGGATAAGGGTGAAATTATTCTTAAAAACGAAACCACGGGCGAAGAATTTACACTTTGCTGCAGCTTTACCGAAAGACAAAAGGCAATTTTAAAGGCAGGCAGTCTTTTGGCATATACAAAGGTTGGTGAATAAAATGCAACAGTATATTGATAATGCAGTTGAGCAATTTAAAACCCTTTTAACACAGCAAATTGCTCGCCAGCAGGAAATGGAAAAGAATAACGAGGTTACCGATTATCAGTCACTAGATAAAATTATTATCGGTATATGCTCGGGTGATGGTATCGGCCCTATTATTTCCAAGGAAAGCGAGCGCATTTTAAATTACATTTTAAAGGATGAAATTAAGAGTGGTAAAGTTGAACTTCGTGTAATTGAAGGTCTTACCATTGAAAACCGAATTGCTAAAAATAAAGCCATTCCCGATGATGTTTTGGCTGAAATCAAGGCTTGCAATGTAATTTTAAAAGCACCGACAACAACCTTAAAGGGCGGTACCCTTGAAAGCGCAAACGTTGCAATGAGAAGGGAACTTGACCTATACGCTAACGTTCGTCCCGTTTGTGTTCCCGAACAAAACATTGATTGGACCTTCTACCGCGAAAATACCGAGGGTGAATATGTTCTTGGCAGTAAGGGTATTGAAATTCCCGATACCTTGGCCTTTGATTTTAAGGTAACAACAAACGCAGGTACACGCCGTATTTGCCGTGCCGCTTTTGAATTTGCCCGTAAAAACGGTAAAACAAATGTTGCAATTGTTACAAAAGCAAATATAATGAAAAAGACCGACGGTAAATTTTCACAAATAGCACACGAAATCGCCGCCGAATACCCCGAAATTACCGCTGAAGAATGGTATATTGACATTATGACGGCAAACCTTGTTAATGAAAATATCAGAAGCAAGTTCCAGGTGTTTGTAATGCCTAACCTTTACGGCGATATTATTACCGATGAAGCTGCTCAAATTCAAGGTGGTGTCGGTACTGCAGGCAGCGCAAATATCGGCGATAAATACGCTATGTTTGAGCCTATCCATGGCACAGCGCCCCGCCTTATTGAAGCGGGCAGGGGAGATTATGCAAACCCCACCAGTATGTTTAAGGCAACCGAAATGATGCTTCGTCATATTGGTTTTATTGACAAGGCAGATAAGCTTTCAAAGGCCTTAACCATTTGCACCGAAACCGAAAAGAAAATCGTTGTTGACGATAGCGAGCAAAGTGCAACCTGCGCTCAGTTCGGCGAATATGTAATGGAAACAATTGAAAAAATGTAAAATTAAAACCCACTCTTTTGAGTGGGTTTTATTCTTTTAATAAGATTAAATTCTATTCTTTTTTGTTGTTCTTATTAGCCTTGATTCTTTTGCGGTTATTTAACTTAATAATTATTATAATGGTAACGGGAACTATTGCTAAAAGAATTAAGTAAGGACTTGCAACTACCAAGAATATAAATAATTCCTTAAAGAAGTTTACAATGTTTTTAACGCTGTTAACGAAACCGGTGCTAATTCGTTGCCATACGGTTTCGGGTTCGGTAACGTCTGTATATTCCTTTACTTCGTTAATAGTTAAATTAATTGTGGAATAATTAACCTGATTATCATATACACGCAAAGCGGAGGTGACGGTTTCAAGCTCAGCACGAACTTCGGTCAAACGTTTTTCAACCGTCAATAAATCATTCATTGTTTCGGCTTTTGCCATAAACTGTAAAAGTCTTGCTTCTTCGGCCTGTAATGCTTTCATACGGCCTTCGGTTGCAACGTAGTTAAGGGTAATGTCCTCGACCGTTTTTTTAGAAGAAACAACGTTTGAAAGCTCGCTAACCTTGTTTATAAAGGAATTAAATGATTTGGCAGGAATACGAATGGTCATAGTTGCACTGCGGAAACGATGATTGCTATATGCGCTTCCGTTTTCTATATTAGAGGTTTCAACATATCCACCAAGCTCGGAAATGCGTTTATCTAAATTAGAAAGCAATTTGTCTAAATCTTCGGTTTCGACAGACATATTAACCTTTTGAATTAGTTTGCGGTCCTCCGGTAAATCAGAGGAAGTAGTTTCACTGTCATTTGCAATTTCCTCATTGGTATAGTTACCACCAGGTGTTTTATTATCCGCAACTGATTCCATACCTTCGCCACAACCTGCTAGTGCAAATGCAATTAGAAAAACGAACATACAAATAAATATTTTTTGTGCGTTAAATTTTTTCATACATAATCCTCCTTTTATTAAATGGGAATTATTTCCCTAAATTTAATATAACATTTTTAGTTGTATTTCTCAACCGCTTTATTCAAAAATGCTTTAATGTCTTCACGAAGGCTTAATGGTTTTAAAATTTCAACCTCATCAGCATATTGCACCGCCCAGTAAAGCATTGCTTTAGGACTTGCATAAAGGGTAAACAACATTTTTTCGCCATTGGGCTTTATTTCAACCTCTTTACCAAACCAGTCAATAACATGGTCTATTGCTTTTTCATTTGCTAAAAATACAATTCTTTCAGGTTTGTCGTTATACATATATGGCATTGCTGTTGTGAGCTCTTGATAATTAATGCCGTTTTTATAGCCTTCAACATCTCTTATCGGAATAGCATCCCTGTCTGATACCTTAATGTTTGTAATATGGTCAAGGCGGTGGTAAACCATATGCTCCCAATATTTGCTGTAGCCCATTAAGTAATAACGCTGGTTGTGCAGTATTAACTGATAAGGACTCACACGCTGAAAGGAAGACTTATGTAAGCATTTATCGGCACCGAATTTATTGTAATCATACTGCACCATTTTACCGCTTTCAATGGCTTCGTCAATAATTTCAATGTTGTAAAACAGGGCTTGATTATCGGTTTTGCCCCAGTCGTTTACCGAATAAATGTTTTTAACATGTCGGCGGAAATATTTATTTGAAAGACCGCAAAGCTTGTTAATAAGCTCCTTAGAATGCTGGGCGGTTATGTGCTTGCTGGCAAGCACACCATCAATAAGCAGGCGAAGCTCACTGTCTTCAAAGGTTCTTTCGGCAAGGTAGCTGCCCTGCTTTGTAGACTCAATTTCATAACCTGCCTCCTTTAAAAGCGCAAGGTTACGACCAATGGTTTTACGCTCAACCTCAATTCCGTAGTCACTTAGCAAATAATCAATAATATCCTCTTGCTTTAAGGGATGGTCACAGTCGCTGTAATTTTGTAAAATTTCCAAAACACGAAGTAATGCTAATTTTTTGGGTTCAAAGCCTTCCATAAAATCATCCTTATTTCAAAGTAACAACACAGTTAAAAACCGACTTATCGTTAAGCTTTCCTTCAATGTAAAAGCCAGTTTCAATTTGCTTTTTATAAACCTTAATTTCATCACCGTAATAGCTTTGTGAAACAAAGGTTATTTGCATATCACTAACATTAAGTGCCTCAAATTCATCGGGTGAAAAGCAGTTTAAAGCCATTCTCAAATAAGCAATGTTGTTGGTGTGCTTATTGGTATCAATATCAACAAAGGCACAGCGGTGGGCGTGGTTATAATCACTTTCATTGACGGTTTCACGAACCCTTATAAAATCACCCGCACCGCTTAAATAATCACGGTGGGTCATATCTGCAGGGTAGCACACACTGTTTGCACGGCGAAGCTCCTTGGTGGTGTAATCAAGCGTGCACCATTCACTGCTGCCCATAACATAGGTTTTACCGTCCTTTTGCATTAAAAAGTCGCGCCCAAAGCGCACACCCTTAACAAATGTCGGCCAAGTTTCAACCAAAACGGTTTCTTCCATAAGGGGAAGTGTATCAATTTTAATTTTAAATTTTGTCAAAACCCAAAATGCATTTGAATTTTTTAAAAGCGTAGGCCCATCAACACCCATTTGCGTTGAATGAATGCCCGTAATTGATTGAAAAAGTTCAACAATGCGGTCAATGCGCATTTTCCAGTTAGAATCAATTTCGGTGCTTTTAACCGTGTAATCGGTTTTGTAAAAATTTTGCATTTTAATCACCAAAAATATTATAACATATTTTTATAGTTGATTCAATAAATTTTGTTGTGCTATTGCAAGCATTTATTTTTAGTGGTATAATCAATAAGTAATCATAGGAGGGTTAATTATGGAGGAAAATGCAATAAATTTAAAGCCGATAAGAAAAACCTTTTCGTTGGTTGGTTTTTCGCTTTGTATATTTTTTGCAATAGCATTTTTGGGACGAATTATATTTGCAGAAATTGCGGTTTTAGCCTTCGGTAAAGAATGTTGGCTTTTAACATCGTCCTGGGGTAAATGGATTATAAACTACGTACCAATGTATTTTGTTGCATTCCCAATTTTTTATTTTTTAATAAGGCGTCTGCCCGCCGAAAAGCCCGAAGTCAATAAAATCGGTTTCGGTAAGATGTTTGTATATTTTTTAATTTCATATTTTGTGGTTTATGTGGGTGGTATAGTCGGCAATGTTTTTGCAATGGTTTTTTCGGGCGGTAAGGCACAAAACGAGGTTGCAAATCTTGCAATGGATACAAGCTTGTTAAAGGTGACCGTTATGGTAATATTAGCGCCGATTATTGAGGAACTTATATTCAGAAAATTGCTTATTGACCGTATCGGCCGTTACGGTGAAAAAAACGCAGTGCTGTTTTCTGCTTTTACTTTTGGGCTTTTGCATCAAAATTTATTTCAATTTTTTTATGCCTTCGGTGTGGGTATAATATTTGCTTATATATATGTCCGTTCGGGTAAGGTTAGATATTCCGTCATTCTTCACACAATTATTAATTTTTTAGGCTCTGTTGTTGCCCCTTGGATAATTTCACGTGTTAATATTGAGGCATTATTAAATTTAGATCCAAATACAACAGCAGAAGAACTAATGGCAATTTATACACAAATTCTTCCCGAACTTATTGTATTATTGGTTTATGCTTTTTTATTATTCTGTGTAGTAATTGCAGGTTTTGTATTGTTTATTGTAAATATTATTAAAACAAACTGGAAGCAAAGAAGTGAAGAACTGGAGAAGGGGACAGTCATTAAAACTTCATACCTGAATGTCGGTATGATTACATATATTGTTATTTGCCTTGTTTTTGTTGTAATATCGTTATTATAAAAAATCAGCCCTAACCGTATGGTTAGGGCTGATTTTTGCGAAAGAGCGACCAAACGGAGCAGAATCGAGGTAAGAGTAAGCAAAAGAATACTACGGTTATTTATATTATCACGGCAAATGCTGTAACAATGAGTCTGGATGAGCTCCGATTATTATTTGATTAGTTATTTCGATAATTGTAAAGTTATCTTTTTGAAAACTACCAACCAGACTGTGTTCGTTCTCATATAAAATTTCTTTACCATACCATGGTTTGTTTGATTGAGGCGTTAGTTCAAGATAGACCACTTTTTCTTCTGCTTCAAAGGTTAGAATTGTATGTGGAGTTTTTTTAAAATTATGATGGAGTAACCAAATTTTGCTTGGGATATTGAGTTGATCTAAAATGGTTTTCATTACTATCACTGCATCAATGCAAGTTCCGATTTTTTCTTTCAAAGTATCTTGGGGATCTTGTATGCGATAGATGCTTTTTTGCAGATTGGAAAACTTTTCATCAAAACCATTGCTGAAATCAGGCGTGTACTTTCTGCCATTATAATAAAATCCGTACTGATAGCCGCTTTGATAGAGTTCTTGTCTTAAAATATCACATATTTCCGTAATTTTCATTTTCCTTTGCGGTGTTGACATATCCGCAAGTTTGTTTTCAGTCATCAAAATCACCTCTTTGAATACATTATATCATTGATTTCAATGATTTTCAATGAAATCGCGCGGGGCGCGATGAAATCCGAGCAATGCTCGGATGAAATCTGCTAACGCAGATGAAATTAAATCCGTCCTTCTCCCGACAAAGTCGGTTTACATCACAAAGTGATTTCATCCACCGCAGGTGGATTTATCCCGTCCGAGAGGACGGATTTAGTTGAAAAGAGCCTACACTTGTCGTAGACAAATGTAGGCTCTTTTCTGGTGCACCTGAGCATTCTATAATCGAACCGTTTACCTCTTTTAAGGTTACGGTTTTGCTTGCTTCCTTATAATTAAATGTTATGACCAATTTGTCGTCGTAAAGATATACGGCGTTTACAAAAATGTCAATCAGTCTCTGTTTGTGTTCCTTCGTTTCCAAGCTCATAGTCTGAATATGCCTGAGCCATAACACTAAGCCCTCTTTTGTGATGGTGGGCTTCTTCATTTCTTCCTTGATGAGCTTTAGTTTAATCTCATCTCTCGTCTGCTCCAACTCTATCATTCTTTGTTTTGTGGTCGGAGTTATAATTCCTTCTTCTATTGCTCTAAGCAGATTATTAAGTGCGTTCTCTGTTTCACTAAGCCGTTGTTTAAGTAGTTGTATTGCGGGATTTTCTTTCTTCGCATTCCTAAATACGATACTTGCGATGTCCTCAATGACATTATCATCAATCATCATCTCATGGGTGTGCTTAACAACAATGTCTTCAATCCATTCTTTTTTAACCGTCTTTTTATCACAAGTGTGTTTGTACTTAGCGTTGTTGCATTTATAATACCGATGTACCGTACCATTTCGTGCGGTTCCGCTTTCACCGGTCATATACACGCCGCATTTACCGCAAAACAGTTTTGTTGTCAGTAAGTAATCATCTTCGGCTTTATGTCTTGCTGTCGCTCTCTTATTCTTCGCACGTTCACGCTGCACCTTGTCGAATAACGCCTGTGGTATTATCCTCGGTATTCCATCTTTATTAACAATATCTTGGAATTTGTATTCGCCAATATACCGTCGGTTTTTAAGCATATCCGTTACGATATTAATGGTTATTTTCGTTCCGTGGGAAGTGGTAACACCTTTTGCATTTAGCATTTCCACAATCTCTTTTATTGTTTTACCATCCGCGTATGCTTGGAAAGCAGCAACCACATAGGGTGCTTTAACAGGATCCACCTCAAACATTTGGTCCTTGTTAATAACATAACCGATAGGAACCGTACCGCCGTTAA
>SVPF01000014.1 GCA_015066005.1 Oscillospiraceae bacterium | reverse complement strand
AAAAGAATAAAGAAAAAATAATAAATAATAAAAAATGTGTGCCTACGGCACAATATATAAATCCGTCGGCAAAGCCGACACCGATTTTTTCTTTTACACGCTATGCGTGGCAAGGTTTTGGGGCACCCTTTCAAAATCTCTGATTTTGTCAAAGGGTCAAGTTCTTATTCTTTCTTATTTATTATTTAATCGCGCAGCGATAAACTATAATTTAACAAAAAAACAGCGTGATTATCACGCTGCTTTTTGTTATTATTGTGTTTCGGTTTGTTTAACTGCAATTACAAGCAATCGGGCGTTTTTATTAAGACCGTAACAGGTTGAAAGGGTTAAATATTCCTTCCCGTCCTGATTGCCGTCTAAATTGTGGGTGTACCAGTCATCCTTAATATCGGTTTTGCGCACATCTATAATATCGTACTTAACACAGCCGTCAAGGGTTTCAAATTCAATAGTGGGGTGCGCTTTTAAATAGCTTTTATCAAGATATTTGCGAAGCCCGCCAAACATTGAAAGGTTCTTCATATTATGGCCGTAAATTATAATATTAGTGCTATCAAGGTTACATCTTGCATCAATAAACGGTACGCCCGAGCCCATAATTCTGCCGTAAAAGTCACGCTTTAAATATTTTTCGGGCTTGTCAGGCGTGTACATAACGGGGTAATTAACCCGCGTGCCTGCAATGTAAACCCAACCGACACAGTCGCTGTTGCGTTCGTGCAAAAGCGCGATATTGCGGGTAATCGGCTGAAGGGCGGGGGCAGCAGGCTTTTGTACGGTCGAGCCGCTTTCCGAGGTTGCGGGTGCTTCACTGCTTGTGTTATCTTCAGGCAGTGATACAAGCTCGGCCAGCTCATCAAACTGCTCGTCGGTTTTTTTGCTATCCGAAACGGTTTTAATAAGCATAACGGATGAAAACACAAACACAGCCGAAAGAATGGCTATCAGTGTGTATCTTACAGCCTTGTTGTTAAGCAAATTATCACCGTCCTATAATTTATATTTTTCACCCAAAAACAGCTTGCCAAACGCTGCGAATATATTCGGTGGGGGCCATACCCTCGTTAGATGATGCCGAGAAAATGCAAATGCACAAAACAATAATTGAAAGCAATAAAATTACGGTAACAATAATTGTTGCAATATTAAGGCGCGAGGTGCGACCCTCATTATTAGCATCAGAGTCACTCATAATATCGCCGTTATCGTAAAGCATTTGATAACCGTCGGCTGTGTTATCGTTTCTTAAAGTGGCTTCCTGTGGTTTATCCTCTTCTAAATAAAGGTTATTAAACACATTTTGATAATCTTCTTTTAATGTGCTTTCTTCATTTTTTTCTTCTGTTGCTTCCAAAATAATTTGGGTTTCAAAAATTTCTGTAGTGGGTACAGCCTCTTCTGAGGGCTCCTCACTTACTTCAGTATAAAGAGTATCTGCGTTAATATCGGGTATACTTACCTGTACTTCATCTTCGGTAAGTGTATCTTCAATAATAATGTCCTCACTAATAACCTCTTCGGTGGGAATAACCGGTGATGAGGCTTCAAGCACTAAATTTTCTTCTGTTATATCTTCCTCAATTACAGGCTCTTGGTCTACAACAGGTGTTGGCAGGGTTTCACTAACCGATTCCGACGTAGCATCAACAACCTCGGCTGTTTCAGATGAATTCCCATTATTTGATTTCATTTCAGCCGCATAAAGCTCCGAAACATAGGGATGAATAAGGGTGGACATAATGTTTTTGCGAAGGGTTTTGTTGTCGGTTAAAAGTATCATAGTTTGAGGACCGCTTTCAATGATACAGCCGCCGAACGAGCCATCACTTGAAACAAGGGGAATGGAACCCTTTATAATTTCAATTTCTTCATCGCTTGCAATATTGTAGGCATTATTATCTACAACCTCGGTAGTGGTGCTAAGTGCTTGCGCCACAATTTGAATGGTGTTTTCCTCGCCAAAAATAGCCCCTGCAATTAAAATTACACGGCTGCGTGAAACGGCGCGTGCAAGCGAATGAACAAATGCCTTTTTATTTGAAGGCTTGTCGGTCAAAAGGCGCATTCTACAGCAACCGCAAAGGTTAAATTCAAGCTCAAAATCTGAGCTTGATTTATAGTAAATAATGTCAGACCTTAAATTATAAAGCATTTAGTCTTCCTCCAACTGTAAATAATTTATTAGTAAATTGAAAACCTCAACAGCGGCAGTGCTTCTTATAAAGTCGCGCCCGAGGTTTTCAATATTAAGCTTTTTAACGGTGGTTTGGTTTTTGCCGCTTAAAGCAATGTAAACAAGACCAACCGGCTTGTTTTCAGATGGGCTTGGCCCCGCAACGCCTGTTACCGAAAGGCCAATATCGGCATTTGCAATCAGTCGCACATTTTGTGCCATTTCAGAAGCTGTAAATTCACTTACCGTGCCATATTCCTTAAGCGTTTCGGCTGAAACCCTTAAAACCTGATTTTTAGCTTCGGGTGAATATGAGCAAATACCAAGCCCAAACACCGCTGAAGCACCCGAAACCGAGGTTATAAGTGAAGATATAAGGCCACCCGTACAGCTTTCGGCTGTGGCAACGGTAAGCCCTTTTTGGCTTAAGGCCTTAACCACCGCTTCGCATTTATTTTTTAGTGCCTTTTCCAATGCAGACGCCCCTTATTCAATATAGGTGTAAATTGTTTCACTAATGGCCTTTTCAACCAAAACGTCAATATCAAGTCCCTTTTCCGCTTCAGCGCAGGATTCAAGCGTTGGGCGGGTTTTGGGGTGCTTGGGGGTGAAGACGGTGCAGCAATCCTCATAAGGTAAAATTGAGGTTTCAAAGGTGTCAATTTTGCGTGAAATTTCAATAATTTCTTCCTTGTCCATACCAATTAAGGGTCTAAGCACGGGCATTTCGCAAACATAGTCGGTGGTGACAAGTGCGGGTAAGGTTTGGCTTGCAACCTGACCTAAGCTTTCGCCTGTAATAAGGGCAAGACTGCCCGATTTTGCGGCAAGCTTTTGGGAAATGCGCATCATCATACGGCGCATAATAAGTGTAAAGTAATCCTCAGGGCAGTTTTCGGCAATTTGGTCCTGAATTTCGGTAAAGGGAACAATTGCAAGGTTTATTGTACCGCTGTAGCGTGCCACCTTTGATAAAAGGGTTTTAACCTTTTGCTCGGCGCGGGGACTGGTATACGGTGGGCTTGCAAAGTGAATTGCATTAAGGCGAAGACCGCGCTTTGCCATACACCAAGCGGCAACGGGGCTGTCAATACCGCCCGAAATTAAAATTGAAGCGTTACCCGCGGTGCCGACCGGTAAGCCGCCTGCGCCCTGAAGCTGTTCACCGCGAACATAAGCGTTATAATCGCGAATTTCAACATTAACCACTAATTCAGGGTTGTGAACATCAACCGACAAATGCGGAAAATGTGAAAGTAAAACACCGCCAACCTCACGGCAAATTTCGGGTGAGGTTAAGGGGAAGCGTTTATCGGCGCGCTTTGCTTCAACCTTAAAGGTTTTAACTTTTTTAAGGTCGTCACGCAAATAGTCGGGTGATTTTGCAATAATATCATCCATATTTTTTTCGCAAACACAGGCACGGCTAAAGCCCGCAATACCGAAAACACGCTTAATTCTTTCCAAAGCTTCGGAAAAGTCAAAGCTTTCGTCCTTCGGCTCAATAAAAATTGTTGACTGTGCTTTGCGGATATTACATTCGCCCAAGTCGCGAATGCTTTTGCGAATATTTTTAATTAAAATATCTTCAAAATTGCAACGGTTTAAGCCCTTAAGGGTTAATTCACCGTTTTTAATAAGTATAATTTCTTTCATTTTAAAACCTTTCTAAGCTGACCTTTAGCAACCTTAAGCGCTTCGTAAAGCTTGTCAATATCTTCCTTTTCGGTTGTGTGGGAGAAGCTGATACGCAGCATAGAATCAATAAGCTTGTCCGCAAGGCCGATTTCCTTTAAAACATAGCTTTGGTTACCCTTTGCGCAGGCACTTCCGCTTGAAACATAAATTTCGCGGCTTTCCAAAAAGTGAAGCAGGGTTTCACTTCTGTAGCCGGGAACCGAAATATTTAAAATATATGGTAAGCCCTCATCAAACGAATTTATAACAATATCGCCATCGGCTGAAAAAAGCTCTTTTGCATAACTATATATTTCGCGCATTTTGGGAAGGCTTAATTGTAAATTGGGTAAATCCTCAACGGCACCCTGAAGTGAAGCAATAAGCGGAACACTTTCGGTACCCGAACGCATACCGCCTTCCTGACCGCCACCCGTTATAAAGGGTGCTATGTGACATCTGGGGCTTTTATACAAAAGGCCAATGCCCTTGGGTGCGTAAATTTTATGCCCGCTGGCTGTAAGCATATCTACCCCCAGCTTCGTTACATTTATCGGCATTTTGCCAAAGGCCTGAACGGCGTCGGTATGAAAATAAGCAAAAGGGGATAGCTGTTTTGTAAGCCTTGCAGCCTCTTCAATCGGCTGAATTGTGCCAATTTCGTTATTAACAAGCATAATACTTACAAGTAAGGTCTTGTCATTTAAAGCGGCTTTTAAAGCATCAAGTGAAATAACACCGTTTTGCTGCGGCTTCAAATAAATAACCTCAAAGCCGTAGCCCTCAAGGCGTTTTGCGGTTTCTAAAACCGAGGGGTGCTCAATGGTGGTTGTAATAATGCGGTTGCCGCGGTTTTTGCGTGTAAGCACTGACATAAGCGCCATATTATTGGCTTCACTACCGCAGGAGGTAAAAATAATTTCACTGTCCTTAGCGCCCAGCATTTTTGCAACCGTTTTTCGTGAAGCATTAACAGTATCTTCAGCGTTCATACCCAAAATATGCAGGGATGATGGGTTACCCCAATTATCCGTTAAAGCCTTGTTCATATAATCAATTGCTTTTTTACAAGGCTTTGTTGTGGCTGAATTATCAAGATAAATTATTTGCTTCACCCCCAAAAGTATATACACTAAATATTATACTATATAATATTTAAAAACACAATATCTATCATAAAATTTTTAATTTGTTCATAAAATGTTGCGGTGATAAATGTGTTGGACTTTGTATTAAGCTTGCTTTCGGGGGCGTTACCCTTTTGTTTAACGCTTATTGTCGGCGGTTATTTAACCGTTAAAACACACTTTTTTCAGTTTAAAAATTTTGGCGCTTCCTTAAGGCTTTTCAAGGGTAAAAAAGCTGATGGTATAAGCGGCTTTTCGGCGATGTGTAATTCGCTGTCGGCCGCTATTGGCACTGGTAATATTGTGGGGGTAGCGGCGGCAATTTCGCTTTCGGGGGCGGGAGCTGTTTTTTGGATGTGGATAAGCTCGTTTTTAGGAATGGTAATAAAATCGGGTGAAATTGCGCTTGGCGTTTTTTATCGCGAAAAGACTGGCGGCGGGCCGCATATTTACATAAAAAATGCTTGTCCGAAAAGCGCGCGGTTTCTGGCGGTAATATTTGCATTTGTAGGTGTTTTGGCAACATTTTTTTGCGGTAATATGACACAAATAAACGCGGCGGTGTCAGGTGTGGCCCAAAGCCCGTTAATAAAGCTTTTAATTGGTGCCTTAGCCGCGGTGGTTACAGGCTTTGTAATATGTGGCGGGGCCGAAAAAATTGCAGGCTTTTTAAGTAAAATGCTGCCCTTTATGGCGGTGCTGTATATAGCCTTGTGCCTTGGGGTTATTTTAAGAAATTTTACTGCCTTGCCGAATGCTGTTAAAAGCATTTTCGTGGGGGCTTTCACGCCAAGGGCGGTGACGGGCGGCGCGGTTGTAGGTCTGCTTAATGTAATATCTACAGGGGCTTCAAAGGGTATTTTTTCGAATGAAGCCGGGGTTGGCACTGCGGCTATTGCACATTCTTTAGTTTCGGGTTCAAAACCCTTAAGGCAAAGCCTTTACGGCATTTTTGAAGTGTTTATAGATACTATACTTTTGTGTACCCTAACAGCATTGACAATTTTAACAAGTGGGGTTATTATAGATTATGGCGCAGCTCCAAACTCGGCGCTTACCATAGGTGCGTTCTCAACACTTTACGGTGGCGCTTCAGTGTTTATTTTAAACGTAATGATGCTGCTTTTCGGGGTTTCAAGCATTATTGGCTGGGCAAGCTACGGCATAAGCTTTTGCGGTTTTTTGTTTTCAAAAAAGGGAGAAAGGCTTTTTGTTTTAATATACCCGCTTTTTTGCATTGCGGGAAGCCTGCTTTCGCATAATTTTGTGTGGCGCCTGGCCGAGCTTTTTAATGGTATATTAGTTATTATAAACCTTTGTGTAATGGCTTTTTTGTCGAAAAAGGTTATTGCGCTTCTAAAGGAGAAGTAAAATGATTAAGGAAAGAATTTTAAAAATTCAGCAAAGGCTTAAGGCAGATGAAGCCTTTATAGTTTATTACGGCCCTAACCGCTTTTATTTAACGGGCTTTAATTCATCTGCAGGTGTTGTACTTGTAACACCCCAAAGCGCAAGCTTTATAGTCGATTTTCGTTATTTTGAAAAGGCAAAAAAGGTTGTAAAAAGCTGTAATGTTATTTTAAGTGATAAAATTTGGCGGCAAATAGCCGAAATTTTAAAGGATAATAAAATTAAAACACTTTATGTTGAAAACCGCACAATTTCACTTTCGGAATTTTTTGCCTTAAAAAAGAATTTGGGCGGTTTTAAAATCAGTGAAGATACCGCGCTGGATGATTATATATACCTGCTTCGTTCGGTTAAAAGTGAGGGGGAGCTTGCACTTATGCGCAGGGCTCAGGCACTTACCGATGAAACCTTTGAGTATATTTTAGATTATATTCGCCCAGGCAAAACCGAAAAGGCAATCGCTTTGGAAATGGAATTTTATATGCGACGCCACGGTAGTGAGGGTGTAGCGTTTGATTCTATTGTGGTAAGCGGTGAAAATTCATCCCTTCCTCACGGCACACCTACTGACCGTGAGGTAAGACAGGGCGATTTTATAACAATGGATTTTGGCGCGGTTGTTGGCGGCTACTGTGCCGATATGACTCGCACGGTTGCTGTGGGTGGGGTTAGCGAAAAGCAAGGTCTTGTCTATAATACAGTACTTAATGCCCAGCTTGAAGCAATGAAGCATATAAAATCAGGGGCTGTTTGCAAGGATGTGGATGCCGTGGCACGAAGCCTTATTGATAATAACGGCTTTGAAGGCTGCTTCGGTCATTCACTGGGGCACAGCCTTGGTATTGAGGTGCACGAAGCCCCCGGCTTTAATTTAAGGGATAATACACTGTTAGAAAGAGGTATGGTGCTGTCGGTCGAGCCGGGAATTTACCTTGAAAACGAGTTTGGCGTAAGAATTGAAGATGTAATTTGTGTAACAAATGACGGCTTTGAAAACCTTACCAAAAGCCCGAAGGAGCTTATTATACTGTAAAAGAAAAGCGACGGATTGGGAGACTTCTCATAAGGAAGTCTCCCAGTTTTATTCGCCAAAGACGAGTGATATTGCCTCGCAGTGATATTATGCTACGCATAGTTATATTGCCCTTCGGGCAGTTTTACGGGCGAATAAAATATCACTACGACCAGAGGGAGTAATATCACTTTCTTTTTGAAATGTCTCGCCATAGGCGAGGAATTTTCAAAAGAAAATATCACTCTTTGCATAGCAAAGAATATCACTTATCTTTCTTGTTTGTTGTTAAAAGGGTTTGGGTATCACCAAAAAAAGCAGCGTTTGTGCTTACAAATGCGATGCTGGTTCTATCTAATAAGCATATAAAAAACCTCGATGAATTTCATCGAGGTTTTTATCATCCTTATGACAAGTAGCCCTTATTCCGTCGCTTCTTTAATTTCCAACTGTTCGGGAGCGGCTTGTGCCGCTTCCTTTTCTTTTTGCTTTTTAATTTGTATACTGTCCATCGCTTCCTTTAAAAGCGTGTAAATTACAGCGGCAAGCGGAACGCCTATAAGTGCACCCATAACACCGCCCATATTGCCGCCGACAAGCACTGCGCTTATAACAATAACACCCGGAAGTCCAACCGCCTTGCCAACAACCTTGGGATAAATAAGGTTGCCTTCAAGCTGTTGTAGGATGATAAGGAACACAAGGAACAAAATTGCTTTTATAGGGTCGGAAATAAGGATTAAAAACGCACCCACAACCGCGCCTGCAAGCGCACCTACAACCGGTACAAGCGAGGTTACGCAAATTATAATTGAAATTATTGCGGCGTTGGGGAAGCGGAAAATAAGCATACCTATGTAGCACAGCACACCTAAAATAATGGATTCGGTAAGCTGACCGCCAATGAATCGAGTGAACGAAAAATAGGTTTGTGCGCTTACATGGTGAACAATGCTTGCTACTTTTTCAGGCAGGAAGGAATTGATAACACGCTTCATAAATGCACCGATTTTTTCCTTTTGTGCTAAAATGTAGGCCGAAACGATAATACCGAATAGAATGTCAGACACAACACTTACGACCGAGCCCGTAATGCTTATAGCATCATCAACAATACTGGTGCTGTATTTTGAAAACAAGTTTTTAACAGTATCCATTAGGGAATTAACATCGATTTCGGGAATATCCTTAGTGGGAATGTTAAAGCCCTCAAGTGTTTTAATAAGCCATTCGCGCGATTCAACAATAAAGGCAGGCAGCTTATCAATAATATAAGCAATAGTATCTCGAATATCGGGGATAATTACCAGCACAATAAGTGCTAAAAGACCGATTGCCAAGGCGTAGGTTAAAATTAGACATAACGGGCGCTGAAGCACGCGGATAATTTTGTGCTTGGATTTTTTCATAAAAGGGAAAATTTTGGCTTCAAACCCTGTTAAAAACACGTTAAGCACAAAAGCAATGCAAAGCGCAATAATTATTGGGGTAACAAAGCCCATAAGCTTGCCCAAAAAGCCAAGCACACCCATAAAGTTAAAAACAAGAGCAAATATTATTGCCGAGCATAGCACAATAAGTAGAATTTTTTTAATGTTTTTTGAATTAAGTCCCAATTTTAATCACCGTTTTTAGTATAAGGTTTTTATATGTCGAAAACAATATAATTTCGATACGAATTTATTATACTTTATTTTTTTGGTTTAGTAAATGGTTTTTTAAAAGATTATTAGTATTTTAAGATTAAGTCAATGTTGATTTTTGAATATTTAATTATAAGCTGATGTAAATCTATATCCTCATAAAATTTGTTATCAAAGCTTTCAAAATCAAAACGTTTTGTTTGGGCTTCATATTCGTCAATGCTTGTTATTTTAAAAGATGATAAATCATTAACATCAATATTGTTTTCTTTTATAAAATTATCAAATAATTCTTTAAGATTTATTGCACCGACCTCGTTAAGCGCTTCACTTATATAGGGTGCACATTCACTGCTGGAATTAACAAAAAATTGGCATAAACCGCCGTTATTTACCTCTGCTTCAAATTTATACAGCGAATAAACAAGTTTATGTATCTTGGCAACACCCTCATCGGCTATATCATATACGGCGGCTTCACACAGGCAGTCAACCGCTTCATAGAACTTTTCATCATCAAAGGTGAGCAGGGCGTCCTTACCCATTCGTTTAAATTTAGCGGCTTTTCTTATATCATTAATGCAAAACAGCACACCTAATAATCCCATATCATATGCTCCTTTTGATTGATTAAATTAATCATATCACAAAAGGAATAAAATGTAAAGTAAAGCGCAAAATTGAGGTTTAACGCATACACGTGCGAATAATTATTGTTTAAATCCCCAAAAATATAAAAACAAAACCCTGCGGTAATTCTAACGCAGGGTTAATGGTATTTATTCGGCTTTTTCTTTGTGAATTAGCATTGTTAAAATTACGGCGCACACACCCGAAATAAGCTTTGCCACAATCATAGGGGTAACATATTTAGGTTCAAACGCCATTGTTAAGGCAAGGTGACCGCCAAAGGTAAAGCCTGCCGAAACTGCAAAGGCCGCATTAAGCGCGGTACCCTTTTTATTCATTTTATTCATTAGTCCAATGGTGGGTACATTGGTAACAAGGGTGGAAAGTAAGCAAATTGCCGAAGTGTCATTTATGCCGATTTTTTCACCCAACTTGCCAAGCGGTTTGTTTAAAAGCTTTGACACAACAAACATAAACGGCAAAGCACCTGCAAGTGTAACTGATGCATTAACGCAAATAAATGCGGCATTTTCCAAGGTATCAAAATGCGGATTGATTTCAATTTTTGTAAGGAATGTGAATATTGCAAAAATAAGGCCGATAATTGCAACCGCACGCATAAAAATACCAAAAATTGAAAATATTTTTATGCATATATTTTTAGCGAAAAGAAGCCCCAAAACAATTAAAACCGAAAGAATAATAAGGGGTAAAAGGTTTATAAAGGTTTCTAATGCGCCCAAACCGCACATAAGACCTGCAATAAAGCTGCCAATAGGAATGGTAACAATACCGCAAAGCAAACCAAAGAAAAGCTCTTTATGTTGTTCCTTTTTAACGGTGCTTATTGAAAAGGGAATTGTAAATGAAATTACGCAGCCCATCATTGAGGAAATAACAAAGGCGTTATAGCCGCCGATATTGTCGTTTTTGCAAATGCTCTGTGCAAGTGTCATACCGCCCATATCGTTTGCGAAAAGGGAAGCAGGAATAATTGATGGGTCGATATGTAAGGTATTGTAAAACCATTCAAAAGCGGGGGTAAGCCATACGCCAACTGCGGGAGCAATCACCAGCATACCCATCATTGAAAATACCATTGGGGTGAAAAGCTCAAAGCCGTGCTGAAATTCCTTGCCAAGACCTATCTTGTCGCCAAAAAGCTTGTCAAGCGCGCCTATTATTGCAAAAATAAGTACAACTATTGTGATAGCGTTCATAAACTAACCTCTTTAAATCCGTTATCTGTAAGTATCCAGGTTGAATTGAAGCCACAGCTTTTTAAAAGCTCTTCGGCCTCTTTAAAATGGCAGTCAAGGAAGTTTTTGTCGTGGCAGTCGGATGTTATAACAGCACCAAAGCCACATTCCTTAAACGCCCTTAAAAATTCAGGCTGTGGGTAGGGGGAAGTGCGAAATCCGCGCGAAATAGCGCCTGTATTCACTTCAAAAAGCGGTATTTTGCCCTTCAAGGCGTGTATAGCTTCAAAGCCTGCGTTTAAATATTCCTTTGAAGAGGTGTCAATAAAATGACCGTGTTCATTGTTTTTTGTTATAAGGTCAAAGTGACCGATAATGTCAAAATCGGCAGCTTTTGGAAGCCAAGTAATTGCTTCAAAATATCTTTTGGCAAATTTCATAGCATCGCCACCGAAATTTAGGTTAATAAAGTTCTGTGCTTCCTCAAGACTGCGGTCAAAGCCGCGGCGGTCATCACCGAATTTTAAGTAATGCACCGACCCGATTAAATAATCCAGATCGTTGGTGGGCACAAAGGAATACATATCATATTCCAAGCCGCAAAAAATATCAATTACATCCTTGTACTTTTCCTTAAGGTCGTGAATTTGACCAATATATCTTGGCATATCCTCAATTGTTAATTGTTGGGGGTAGTCCACAAAGTGCATAAAGCTGTGCTCCGAAAAGCCAATTGAAGAAAAACCGCGCTTTATCGCTTCAAGCACCAATTCTTCAGGCTCATTTTTACCATCGGCATAGGTTGTATGTGTGTGTAAATTTTGCTTATAAATCATAAAATATGCCTCCAAATAAAAATTTCGCCATAATTATACCACTTTGTTAAATTTTAATCAATCTCCGTTTCAACTAAAAAACGGGAGATCTTTGGGGAAATATTTGTTGAATTGTGTTATTATTTAAAAAACATTAAAAAAATAATTAAATCATGACTACCGGATAAGTCGGTAGTTTGCTCTGCGGCTGTAAGCCGCTGTTACTGGCCGGACTGAAAGTCCACTGAATAATCTGTCTTTTGAAAAAATGCCCCACTGCCGTATATACGGCAATCAGCCTCCATCTGATGAGGGAGGTGGATTTTTGCCATAAGGCAAAAAGACGGAGGGAGAGAAAGGGAAGCTCTCAAACTACCCCTCAGTCAACTTCGTTGACAGCTCCCCTGACAAGTGGAGCCCACCGCTGCGGCGGGATTGCCCATCGGCAGAAGCCTTTTTGGAACCACACGCTTAGTGCAGTAGTAGTCAGGACCTCCGGCTTAGCCGGAGGTCCTGACTTGTTTTTTCTTGGGATTATCTCGCAACGGCTTGACCTTCACTTAGTGAATGTGCTATAATATGAATAATGCATTGTATAGGAGGCTTTTTGATGGAAAAAATTGATGAACTGATTTTGTGGTATGAGCAAAACTCTATTACCCCTCATGATTGCATGGTTAGTATAGAACTTGAAAAAATAAACAGTTTATATGATAGATACAAAGATCATACAAATGAAATTTTTGTCGAAGAGATGATAGAATCTTTTTGCAAAATCATTGAAAGACAGCAAGAAAAAGCAATTGAGCTTGAGGAAAATTTAAAAAACGAGATAAACGCCAACAGTTATGATAGCGGCATTTTTTGCAGCGGCCAAACCTTTGGGCATAGTTTTATGACAGCTTTAAATTTAAGAAGTGACAATATGCCATGTGCTTTGAAAGAAAAAATTGAAGATTTTCAGGATGATAGGCAACTACAAAACGCCTTCACACACTATTGCCTGAGTAATGGCACTTCCTCCTACACGGTTAATGACTATTGCTCAAGAATTAAAAAAACCTGGAAATCCTTTGAGGAAGACTATAAAACCGGTAATCTCAAAGAAAACTTGGCTTCAAAATATCCCGAAATTCCTTGGGATGGCATTTTGATGAATGTTTATTATAATATAGAAACTTTATGTGAATACGTTAAGGTTAAAATTGTTGAAACCGAAGGAAACCGCAACTGGTTAAACGCCCGCGCCGCACTTAATAAGCTTTATGAGTTTAAGAAGTGTTAAGAAATAAAGGAGAAATTTAAATGGAAAATAAGGAATTGTTTGATAATTATGTGCACCAATTTAAAGACTGGCTAAAAACAACAAAAAATCAAAAAAGCCGCACCGTAAGTTCAAGGGTGACAAATATAAGAACTGTTGGTAAATATTATGATATTCTCAAAGAGTTTTCTATTGATGAATGTCAAAGCGTTTTGGATGACTTGCAATTTTCCAAAAATGATAGTGAGCCTAAAACATCCATAGTAATAGAAGGTAACTATTATAATGGCCTTGCGACATATAGGCAAGCTGTTAGATTATTTGTTGAATTTCTTAAATATATTAATTACAAAGTTCCGATTAATTCTTCGCCTTCAGCTGCGAAATTTATTGGCAGTTTCGATGAATTTAAACGTTATGTAGGTCCAAAGTGTCGTAATGAAGTGAATATTTTCTGTAAAAGTGAAAGAGAAAAACATCACGGTATTTGCGAATATTGTGGACAAAAGCAAGTTTTACAATCTGCACATATTAAAGAGCGTCCGGTTATTATAAAAGAAATTTTGGACATGAATTATCAAATAGGCACAGATTTGTATGAAGTTATATTGGAAGATTTTTTTGTTAAATTTAAAGATGCACATATGCCGATTGCTGATCATATTTTCTTTTTATGCAAAAGCTGTCATGATAAGCTGGATAGAGATCATTCTATTACTGTTACAGATATTAAAAACAGGAAATCTGGTTTATGAGAAGGGAAAAGAATTTTAAGTTTATCTAAATAAAAGCGCTAAACCTACTAATTATACCGACCACTGTCAAAAAAATGAGGAAGCTTTTGGTGGGAAGTTAAAAAATATATCTTTTTGTTTAAGTTAAGCTAAAAACAAATAAACCCGTGTCGAAGTGTAATACTTCGGCGCGGGTTTATTGTTTGTTATCGTTATTTACAACAAAAGTACACGGTTTTACAATATTTCACTTGGGAAATTATTGTTAAAAAGTGACAAAAATTTAAAATTTTGATAAAAAGGCTTTCTTTTTCACTAAGTGTATGCTATAATATCCCAAGTGAAAAGAATCAAGCTTTTAGGGGGTGTTTGTTTTGGGTAAGAAGCTGGTTTGTGTCAAGGGATACACCAAGTCAAACGGCGTTAAGGTTAAGCCTCATCGCCGTAGAAAAAGTAAATAACAACTGATTGGGGGAACTTAAAAATGAAAATTGCTGTTTTGTTTGGATCATTTAATCCGCTTACTAATGCTCATATCGCTGCCATAAAAACGGCAGTCGAACACCTGAACGCAGACAAGGGCTTGTTTGTTGCTACCAGTGGGCAGTACCTTCGTCGGAAAACCGTAAAGCTTAATGACCCGTTTTATCTGTCGGAAGGCGAACGTAAAGAGATTATTGAGCGCGTATGCGAAAGCGAGCCTAAGCTTGAGTTCTGGGGGTATGAAATGGGCGGGATCAATCCGCGCCGTTATAAAACCCTTTGTAAAATTCAGTCTCAATATCCTGAGGCCGAACTTTACGAGATTCAGGGTGCAGACAAGGTTCGCAGTATTTCTAAGTTCACGAATGGCGAAGAATACGCCGGCCATATTAAATTTGCTGTTTTTCAGCGCAACGACATTGAGCTTGACAAGCTATTTGATAACGATGCTTTACTCGGCCGATATAGAGATCGCTTTATTGTGTTGCCGCCTCTTAGTGATACTGCGGCGGTGAGCTCGACCGAGGTGCGCAAACGCTTTTACGCCGGTAAGGATTACTCCGACATCATACCTAAGCCGGCATCCGATATCCTTGCTAAATATAAGCCTTCGGACTTTTCCATCTCTTATGCTGAACGCATGCAAACCATTATGCGCGGTGGCAGATTTGGTGTCAATCGTGCGTGTCAAATGGTTTATGCCGAAAACACTGCTCTCTTTAACGACTGGAAAAACGGCACTAACGATCTTGATTTGGGCGACTATAAAGCCTTTCTTGGTGACGCGCAAATTTACACGTCACCCTTTGATGTTAATGGCATCGGTACTGTTTATTCTTCAACTAAGGTTGGTTGTATAAACACCGATTGCGTTGATTTAGCAGAACGCCTTCTTGCAAAGGGATACAATCCCGCTATTTTGAATCTTGCATCGGCAGGCCGTCCGGGCGGCGGTTATGATCGCGGTATGCGTGCTCAGGAGGAGTCCTTGTGTCAGGCCTCCAATCTTAGTTTATCGCTATATCAATTCGCCGACCCTTCCAAGCTTAAGTGTGTACGTGACAGTGGCGTTCCGTTAAAAACCGTCGGTTACCCGCTTGATACGAACTTTGGCGGCATTTATACTCCTAATGTAACCTTTTTCCGCAATAATAAGTCCCAATTTTATACATTTAAGGAAAAACCCTTCAAGTGCGACGTTATAACTGTTGCCGCGCTTAGCTTTAACGGTCGAAACGACTATGCACGTGCTTTTGAGCTTAATTATCGTGCCTCGGACGGTGGCTTCAATTCTGCGGGTAATGAGGTTATGCTCAACAAGATTCGTACTATTTTCCGTTTGGGCGTCGAGCACGGCAAGGACTCTTTAATTCTGGGCGCCTTTGGCTGCGGGGCTTATAAGCTTCCCGTTTCCGATGTTGCGCGATTGTTTAAGCAGGTTATGATTGAGCCTGAATTTGCGGGTAAATTCCGCCTTATAGCATTTGCCATTCTTGAATCAAGCAGATATCCGGACGGGCTAGATGGAAAATTTGCCCCGTTTTACCGTGAATTTGGCGCCTATAATCCGGAAGCTTAGTTAAAGGGCTTGATTGCGAAGTAAATTTCGGCTTCGCAATCAAGAGTCTAAACAAAACATATATGAGTGAGGTTAGTTATATGGAACTGAAAGATTTTATTGGTAAGGTTGTTGTTCGTGCATCTGATAAGAAACGGCTTTTTATCACAGAAATAACAGCGCCCGAAATAAAAGCGCAGACCATAGAAAAGGAGGTATATGGCTATCACACCTGCTATTGCTGGGAAACCATAAATGGCGATCCTATTTCTAATGGCTATTTAATATTTGAAGATAAGTCATTAACCGAGCCGTTTAAAAAAGCTTATGATGCATATTGTCGTACCGAGGATGCTTATTGGGAAAATTATGGATATTATATGCGAAAATCATGAGTACCATTATTGGTGCTTAAAAGAAGTTATAATAAACGTATCAAGCCTTAGGAGGATAATTATATGACAGAAGATATTCGTAAAGAATGCACACCCCAAGACTATATTCGCAGGTTGTTCTGTGAAACCAAGGGCGGTGAGCTTAAAATTAGTTATTTTCCGTTTTTGGACCAACCCTATTCTTCTACTTATAGAATGGATTGGACAAAGCAGGATGCAGAAGCGATTGTTGCGCGTTATAATTCACTAACCGCTGCGTTAACACAAATCGGCAAATGCCATAACAAGCTGGGAGATGAAAAAAAGCGCAAAGAATTATTGTCACCAAATGAGCTTGATGTATGGGATACCTACATTCGTCCGTTTGAATCCTTCGAAGTGGATTCAGATGTTATCGCCGACCTTTATTTTAAAAGCGAAACCGATTCTCTTGAGGATGAAGAGTATGAGCTTTTAGACCGTTATCACGATTGGTTTGTTACAAACAGCCGAAAACGGCTGCCTTTTGACAGATGGTGTCCTGCTCATCTTATCAACAGAGCGCAGCGTTATGAAAAGCTTATAGAACTGAATGCTCCCGAAAGCGTTGTTGCAGAGGAGGGTCGTTTTCTGGCAGAAGAAATGGTGCTTTATTATCATTGCAAAAAGAAGCTTACGCTTGATTCGCTTAAATTTATCACAGCACAAATGAATACATATGAAAAGGCGCTTAAAGAAATTAAAAGCGGAAAGAAGCGAACACATTGGATGTGGTTTGTTTTCCCGCAGCTTCGCGGTCTTGGCACAAGCGATATGGCGAACAAATACTCAATTGCTGATTTGGATGAGGCTAAAGCGTATCTTGCACACGAAGTTTTAGGCGCCAGACTAATTGAAATTTCAACAGAGCTTTTAAACCTTGAAGAAAACGACCCAAAAGTGATTTTTGGAGATATAGATGCTATGAAGCTGAAGTCATCTATGACGTTATTCTCTTTGATTAGTGATAAAGATTCGGTATTTCACAAGGTTTTGCAAAAGTTTTTTAATGGACAAGCGGATACTAAAACACTAGAGCTTTTAACAGCTCAAGAACAATAATATTTACGAGGTGATTTAATATGAGTTTTTACGGTAAATGGGAAACCTGGAAGATAGTTTATACACCCAGGGTGTTAAACGGCGGTATGCGATGTGTTGCATTTGTTGAAGCAGGTGATCGCCATCACGCAATGCATACCTTCCAACAGCAGTACGCAGGACAGTATGGCGTGGTAGAATCCTGCACTAAGCTTATAGATAGCAAGTAAAAAAGGTTCAGTTAATGAGGAGAACACAAATATATGAAGACAACGAAAAATAGTAAAGGCATAAACAACAGCATTACCGAAATTACTGAAAAGTGGAAAAAAATAACTTATAGAGTACTCGATTTAAAACAAATTTCATCTGCCGAAATCCGTGAAAATCTTAAAAAAACTTATGAAGTTTTAAATTATTATCATAAAGATGAATATGTACCGAAATCGGTATGTGAAATGCTTTTAGAAATGGATTCCTTCCTTTACTTTGCCTCAATGATTACGGATAAGGAGTTTGATGACGACCCTTATTTATATCAGACTACACATTCTATTGCACAAGCATTGAAAAAAGGCTTTTTCAATGGCGAATACGAATGTGAATATCCCGTTTTAAAAATAATTAATGCTGATAACAATCCGGTTGCTTTTGATCTTCAAAACGGACATTTGGAAGATTTGCTTTGAGAAAAGCATGTTAAAATAAAAAAATCAGCCCTAACCTAATGGTTAGAGCTAATTTTGGGTGCGAGTGTTCTTAACGGATTCGAGGAATCAAACGAAAGGAAATCGACAATCAAATGGAGTGGATTTTTCGAATGAATAATACCCGACATCGCGCTACTGAATAGGTATTTTTGCAGATGCAATTTAATTTAAAAATTAAAACCCAACAACAAAACCCTTCTCTTTCCGAGAAGGCTTTCGGGCGAACACAGTTCGCCCCTACGAATATACAATTAAATTAATAAAATCAATAATTTTAATCCGTCGCGAAGCGACACCGAACCTCTTCACTATTACCGCTTACTTATTACCTCGCGCAAGTGCTAAACCACAATTCGCTTTTGATTTTTGCAAATATTAAATAACTTGACATTTTATACCGAGGTGTATATAATTGATGTATTATTCATATTTTTAAAGGGAGGCAGTATTATGGATTGGCGTTTTATTCTTGAATGTGCAATTAAAGCGATTTTAGCGGTTATTATTGGCGGTATTATCGGTAGCGAGCGTGCCCGTCACGGTCGTGCTGCAGGTATGCGTACGCACATTTTAGTTTGTCTGGGCGCAACACTCACCGCAATGACAGGTATGTTTTTGTCCAAAGAAATGGGTGGCGACGCTATGCGTATTTCAGCGCAGGTTGTTTCGGGTATCGGTTTTTTGGGCGCAGGTATGATAATTATTAAAAACGATAACGTTGTTTCGGGTCTTACAACAGCCGCAGGTATTTGGGCAACAAGTATTGTTGGCATAGCAATTGGCTACGGCTTTTACGTTGGCGCTGTAATGGTAAGTGTTTTAATGCTGCTGTCTATAATCTTGCTTGCGCGGCTTGAAAGGGGCAAACGCCGTACCGAAGCTATTTATATTGAAATTGATGATATGGGTAAAACTAACGAGGTTATTGATAAAATCGTTGCGCTTATCGGTAAGCCGTGTCCCCATAAGGTTTATTCGGCGAAAAGCGGTAACACAAACAATGTAGGTGTTATTATTTTGCTTGACCGCACAATGAATTTTGATTTTAATAAAATATTAGAAATTGAACATGTTCTTTATGTGGATGAAGATTAAATTATAAAAGACAAGGCCAAAAGCCTTGTCTTTTATTTTAAAGTTTAGCTAAAACTTGGTTTTTAATGTCTGTCATTCCTTTAATTGTGGGGTGACCGTTTTGCTTGTCAATAAAATCAAACTTAATAGGTGTAACACCGTAATGCTTGGCTATTTCATTATATCCTGATGAAATTTCACCTTTTAAATCGGTATTTATTAAGCAATAAATTTTGGCATCGGGCAAGGCTTCGCAAAGACCCTTTAAAAGATATGACATTGCAGGTAAAACACAAAACAAATCATCCCTTGTGATGCCGTCAAACTTAACCTCACCTAAAGGGGAGTTTGCCCAACTATCATTAGTACCGCCAAAAACAAAAACGGTATCAATTTTATTGTTTTCAAAAAAGCCCTCGGCCTTATATTTTTCAAAGCGGTAAATGAAGGAATTATAGTTCGAACAGTCACCACCGTAGCCTGTGTTACACACGGTCGAGCCTGACCAGCTGTCGTTAAGTAAAAGTGTTGACCCCGTTTCGCTTAAAACCTTATGCCACCAGGTTTCTTCTAAGTGGGTAACATCAGTTACATCCCGTTTATATGTATAATAAAAACAGTTATACCCTTTAGGAATATAGCCTTCAAAGGTTGAATAGCTGTCACCGAAAATTAAAACATTGCCTAAACCCATAACACAACACCTCTAAAAACTTATTATATTTGTTTTTGAAAAAATGTCAATGCCTTGACAAGATAGGGTTATTAAAGTAAAATTAAAGTATAAAGCTTTGAGGAGTTTAAAAAAATGAAGAAGTTTTTAGCAATAATTTTATCATTATTTTTAGTTTTATCATTTTCGGCTTGCGGTGAAAAGCAGGCGGAAAATGGGGAAGAAAGCAAAGTGTCGCTAAAGGAACAGCTACAGGGTGTTATAAATAGTGAATTTGAAACGCCAAAGAATATTATTTTTATAATCGGTGACGGTATGGGCCCTAATGATATTACCTTAGCCGAAGAACACGCCGACGGTGTTTACGAATTCGGCTTGGCATTAAATTTAATTAAAAACCACGGCCTTGCAACTACATATTCAGCCAGTGACGAGGTTACCGACTCGGCAGCATCGGGCACGGCGCTTGCAACGGGTGTTAAAACCAATAACGGTTACATTGGCAAGGATACAAAAGGTAATGACATTATAAATATGGCTGAAATTGCGCGTGCTGCAGGTAAAAAAGTCGGCATTATTACTGATGAAGTAATTTCGGGCGCAACACCAACTGCATTTACGGTACATAATATTTCCCGTTCCAACACGGCCGAGCTTGTAAACTCAATGATAGAATTTAAGCCCGACGTGCTAATGGGTAAGGATTACAACAGCGTATTTATGACTTTGGGCGAGGAAGAACGCGAAATTTTTGAAAACGATTATGTTGTTGCAAAAAAATTCATTGGCTTTAAGGGGGCAATGGACAGCGACCCAAATTGTAAAAAAGCGTTTTTGGGCTTTTTGTCGGGTTATTCTTCAATTGCTTCAGACGAGCTTTCGTTATGTGCCGAGCTTGCTTTTGAACGCCTTAAGAATGACAAGGGCTTTTTCCTTATGATTGAAAGCTCAGGCACTGATAAATACGGTCACAGTAACGATATAAAGGGTAAGCTTAACAGCGTGGTAACACTTGACCGCACGGTAGCGGCAGCGCTTAAGTTTATGGAAAAGAATCCCGATACACTGCTAATTATAACCTCTGATCACGAAACAGGCGGCGTAAAGCTTCCTGATCAGGACACTAAATATTTGAGTGATTTACTTACAGTTACCTCGCACACCGCAACCCCCGTTCGTGTTTTCGGCGTAGGTAAGGGGACTGAATACTTTAAAGACAAAACGGTTGATAATACCGATATTGCGAAGTTTGTAATTAGCGCTATTACAGGTCAATAAAACATAATTTTAAATAAATAACGGCAAAAGCAGAAAAGCTTTTGCCGCTATTTTTATGTATTCTGTTTTAAATAGCTTTCCGGACCGATTTCATAAAGGTTGTTGCCGTCACTGTCAATTATAACCACAACAGGAAAATCCTCAACCTCAAGCTTATAAATCGCTTCGGCGCCAAGGTCGGCATAGGCCACAATTTCACTTTTTTTAATGCATTTAGAAAGCAGCGCGCCGCACCCGCCAATAGCACCAAAATATACTGCGCCGTAGTTTTTCATAGCGCTAATAACTTCATTATTCCGTTTGCCCTTGCCAATCATACCTGTTTGACCAAGGCGTATTAAATCGGGGCTGTAGGCATCCATTCTATAGGATGTTGTCGGCCCTGCCGAGCCTATAACCTGTCCTTCTTTTGCGGGGGTGGGGCCAACAAAATAAATAATGCTGTCCTTTATATCAAGCGGTAGCGGCTTGTTTTCGTCAATAAGTGCTTTTAGGCGCTTGTGTGCAGCATCGCGGGCGGTGTAAATTGTGCCCGAAATAAGACAACTGTCACCGGCTTTAAGCGTTTTTACTTTTTCACGGGTTAGCGGAGTATTAATTTTAATTTCCATTTAAATTACCTCGGTTTTGTGCCTTGTCACGTGGCAGTTAATGTTAACCGCCACAGGAAGCCCTGCAATGTGGGTGGGGAAGTGCTCAATGTTAACCGCCAAGGCAGTGGTTTTGCCGCCAAAGCCTTGCGGACCAATACCAAGCGCATTTATTTTTTCAAGAAGTTCCTTTTCCAAATCGGCATAAAAGGGTGTTTCATTTGGTTTGTCAATTGGTCGAAGAAGCGCTATTTTGGCAAGGTAAGCCGCTTTGTCAAAGGTGCCGCCAATTCCCACGCCTACAACAATCGGCGGGCAAGGGTTTGGGCCTGCCTCTAAAACGGTTTTTAAAACAAAATCCTTAACACCGTCTATCCCATCAGACGGGCGAAGCATTGCAATAGCACTCATATTTTCACTGCCAAAGCCTTTGGGTGCAACGGTAATTTCAACCTTGTCGCCCTCAACAATTTCATAATAAATCATAGCGGGGGTGTTGTCACCCGTGTTTACACGGTCAATGGGGTCGCGCACAACGCTTTTGCGTAAAAAGCCCTCGGTATAGCCCTGTCGCACGCCTTCGTTTATGGCATCAGCCAAATTGCCGTTTATGTGAACATCCTGTCCTATTTTTAAAAATACACAGGCAACCCCCGTGTCCTGACAAACGGGCACATATTCGCTGTCAGCAATATTATAATTTTCAATTATTTGCTCTAAAATGCCCTTTGCGGTCGGCCACGGTTCGTTTTGGGCACAGTCGACAAGGCGGTTTTTAATATCGCACCCCAAATGGCAGTTTGCTTCTATGCAAAGCTTTTTAACGGTGTTTGTGATTAGTAAAGCATCAATTTCGCGCATACTTTTCTCCAATAAAATTATTTGTAATATAACGGATTAAAAATTAAAGTTTAACAGATACCTCGCCGCTTGACAGCGTCGTTATTTCGCCATTTTCAAGCCTTACTTTAAGGTGGCAGCGGTTATCAATTTCTAAAGCGGTGCCTTCGTTTATAATTTTGCCTTGCTTTAATATATAAACCTTCTTACCTAAGATAACGTTTTTTTTGCGGTAGGTGTTTAGAAATTCACATTTTTCAAGGCTTTGGTATTGGTAAAAAAGGTTATCAATTACAGCGGCACAAAGCCTTTCGCAAGGGGCGGGGCAGTTATCATCAAAAACCGTGCCCGCAATATCTTTAATTTCATCGTTAAAGCCGTTTTCGCTTTTTTGGGCGTTAATTCCAATACCCACAACAATAAAGCTGTCGCATCCCATAAAGCCGCCCTCACACAAAATGCCGCAAACTTTTTTGTTGTTAATTAAAATGTCGTTAACCCATTTAATTTGTGTGCTTTTGCCCGAAACCGCTTCAATGGCATCACTTACAGCCACAGCCGCAGCAGCAGTTAAAAGGGTAGAGTCAATATTAAGGTCTTTAGGGCGCAGTAAAATGCTCATATAAATTCCGCCCTTGTCGGACTGAAATTTGCGGTCATATCTGCCGCGACCTTCGGTTTGCGAAAGGGCAATAATAACCCGTCCTTCAGTCTCGCCGTTTAAGGCCATTTCTTTCAAAAGGGTGTTGGTTGAGTCTACGCTTTCAAAAATTGAAATGTAAGCTTTGTCGGTTTTTAAATATGAAGCAATGCCTTCGGCAGTTATTAAAGCTCTGCTCAACACAAACCCTCCCTTTAAACAAATTAGCCTTGACAATGGCTATCAAATTTATTATAATTATTCTTGCTGAGAAAAGCAATATTTTTATATACGCAGACGTATCGAAGTGGTCATAACGGGGCTGACTCGAAATCAGTTAGGAGCAATCCTCGCGAGTTCGAATCTCGCCGTCTGCGCCAAGGAAACGGAAATCGTGCCGTAAGGCATGGCTTCCGTTTCTTTTTTAGTGTGGCGAGATTCGAAAAGGACGGTATTGCGAAGCAATATGCCGAGTGTCCGGTGGACATTCGGCAAGTCCGTGTGCGTGTCTGGGCACGGTAGTGCAGCAGAGCGAATCTCGCCGTCTGCGCCAAGGACAACCGTAATCTTAGGATTGCGGTTGTTTTCTTTTGTTATGAATTGATTTTTATTTTATAGATGATATAATGAATAAATAAACAGTTAATTGTGTGGTGATTTTTTGAATTACTTGAATTATGAATTTTTAGAAGAATTTAAACAACTCGACAAGCTTTGCCGTGAGCTATATGGCGAAAGTGTAGACAATAAGCTTGGGGTTACGATGTATATTGATGATATGGAGCGCAATACATATCGTGGAAGGAATAAAATTGCCGATTGGGATTCAAAGCTTAGAAGGCTAAAGCGGGTAAGAAATTTGCGCAATGAAATTGCACATTCAACCTCTCAAAGCTATGAGTGCGGACAGGCTGATATTGATTTTGTGTGCGAATTTTATCATTTGATATTAGACCGAAAGGATCCCTTAGCCCTTATAAACTATCGTCAGTCACAATATGGATATTCTTCACAAAGCAAGACTTATAATTCCAATTCGCAAACATATCAGCGTCAGCAATATCAACCACAACCCGTGGGCTGTGCAACCTTTTTAACCTTAGCTTTAATTATTACTGTTTGTTTTGCTTTAATTGTCTTTTAAACAATAAAAACACCAACCGTTTGGTTGGTGTTTTTGCTGTAGATTATAAAACAAGTGAGGGAGCGCTGTAAACGCGTGCGGCAAGCTCTTGGTTGAGCATATAAAGGCTCTTGGGGTCGCTGCCGAAAAGCTCCATTTTAGAAATTAAATCATTTGCGTTGGTTTCTTCTTCGCCCTGTTCCTTAACAAACCAGTCTAAAAACTGCATTGTGCGAAAATCGCGAACATCGTAAGCGGCGCCGTAAATATCGTTAATAAGAGAAGTAACGTATTCCTCGTGTTCAAGGCCTGCTTTTAAAACATCCATATGGCATGAGAAAACCTTATCAGGCTTTGCAATTGCTTCCAAGGTTACCTTTTGGTTTTCGTTTTGTAAATAGGTATAAAAGAGCATCGCGTGGTCGCGTTCCTCCTGTGCCTGAATCATATACCAATTTGCAAAGCCGTCAAGACCGTTTGCTTTGAAATAATTTGAAAAATCAAGATAAAGATAAGCGGAATATAATTCCTTATTGATTTGCTGATTTAACAGCTCGTGTACTTTTGCATTCATAATAGTTACAACCTCCGTTTTTTTATAATTATACAATACTAAGTCCGATTTTGCAAGAAAAAGTGTTGGGTTATCCCAACAACACATCACTTATAAGCATTACGCAAAATCCGACAAGAAGGGCATAGGTTGCACCGCGTTGATTACCGTGCGCGTGGGTTTCGGGTATCATTTCATCACTTATTACATAAAGCATTGTGCCGCCTGCAAAGGCAAGGGCAAATGGCAAAATTGCTTGGGAAACGCTTACAGCAAAATAGCCTATAAATGTGCCGACAACCTCAACAACGCCCGTAAGCATTGCAAGAATAAAGGTTTTGCGGGGAGATGCTCCCGCGGCAAGCATTGGGCCGATAATTACCATACCTTCGGGAATGTTTTGAAGTGCAATACCCCCTGCAATTAAAAGTGCCTGAGAAGTATCACCCGAGCCAAAGCCAACACCTGCGGCAATACCTTCGGGCAGGTTATGTATGGCAATAGCAGTTACAAAAAGCAAAACCTTGCTTAATTTGGCGTTGGGGTGTTCTTCTGTATCAACCCCAATAATTTTGTGCATATGGGGTACAAGCTTGTCAATAAGGTTAAGGCATAGCGCACCCGCAAAAATGCCTGTAACAGCATATAAAAGCCCAAATTTGCCGCCATATTCAACCGATGGAATAACAAGGCCTAAAACTGCGGCCGCAAGCATTACACCTGCCGCAAAGGAAATAATAATGTCAGAAAACTTATGGGAAAGCTTCTTAAAAATAAAGCCGATAAGCGCGCCGAAAACGGTAGCACCACCCACACCGACTGCGGTTAAAATTACAACTTCCATAAAATTACCTCTTAACGAAAATGACCTTGGCAAACGCCAAGGTCAAGGTTTTATTCTTCAGAGAATTGGTCCTTGCCGGCGCCGCAAAGGGGGCAAGCAAAATCTTCAGGTAAATCTTCAAATTTTGTGCCGGGTGCAATACCGCATTCCTCGCAGCCCAATTCCTCATCATAAACCCAACCGCAAAGGTCACAAGCATATTTTTTCATTTTTATTACCTCCTATGGTGATATACTATTAGTATACCTGTTTTATTTCAAAATTTCAATAATGTTTTAAAAATTTGCAATATATTCTTCAATAAAATGAACGGCGGTGGCACCGTCACTTACGGCTGTAACCACCTGTCTTAGCGGTTTTGTGCGAACATCACCCACCGCATAAACGCCTTCAATATTGGTCTTGGTGGTTTCATCGGCAATAATATAGTCATATTCATCAAGGCTTAATATGTTTTTAAATAAATCGGTTGCGGGCTTTCGGCCAATGCTTATAAAAACGCCGTCAAGTGCAATGCCGCTGATTTCACCGTTATTAAGATTTTTAATCTCGGCGGCAACAACCTTATTATCAAAAATTACGCTTGTAAGGGCAGTGTTCCACAAAAATTCAATATTTTCGGCCTTTTCAAGCGGTACCTTATAAATGTGGGTGGCCTTAAGTGTGTCACGCCGATGGATAAGATAAACCTTTTTTGCAAGATTAGAAAGGTATAGCGCATCGCTTACAGCCGAATTACCGCCGCCGATAACGGCAACCGTTTTGTCCTTATAAAACCTACCATCACAGTGGGCGCAATAATGAATACCCCTGCCTGTAAGCTCGGCTTCGTTTTCAAGGCCTAACATTTTTGGGTTGGCCCCTGTTGCTATAATTACCGTTTTGGCGTGGTATTCACCCATAGCGGTTTTTATATGTTTAACCTTTTGTGAAAAGTCAACCGCTGTAACCTCATCATATTCAGTCTTGGCACCAAAGCGTTCGGCTGACTGTTGCATTTTCATACCCAGAGTAAAGCCGTCAATACCTTCCTCAAAGCCGGGGTAATTGTCAATATCACCCGTAAGTGTCATCTGGCCTCCGGCAGCCATTCGTTCTAAAACTAGGGTGTTAAGCCCTGCCCGCGCGGCATAAAGCGCCGCGGTATAGCCTGCAGGACCGCCACCAATGATTATTACATCATAACTGTTTTTCATTTTGTTAACCTTCAAGCAACGCAAGTATTTGTGCCTTGGGTCTTGCCCCTGCTGACTGGTTAATAACCTTTCCGTTTTGTATAACCACAAGTGTGGGAATACTCATAACACCAAACTGGGCTGATAATTCGGGGTTTTCATCCACATTAACCTTTGCAACTACATATTCGGGGTGTTCTTCAGCAATTTCATCAACAATGGGGGACACCATACGGCAGGGTCCGCACCAGGTGGCAAAAAAGTCAATAAGCACCTTTTTGTCGGTGTTTGTAACCTCTGCAAAGTTATTTTTGTTAAGCTCTAAAACTGCCATAATTTTTCATTCCTTTCCTTTTTTTATTATTATATACTATTTTATTATAAATTTCCATATAAATATAAATTGGGGTTTATGGGGCCGAAGGCCCATCGATATAAATCCCTTTTGGGATTTTCGATATGTCATAAATGACTCGATATGCTTTTGAAGCAGTTTGTAAGAACAAACTGCATCAAAACCTCGATATGTTCTGCGGAACAAGAAGGGATTTATATCATATCGAGTTTGTGTAACAAACATATCGATTTTGCTATAAAGCAAAAATATCGAATTGCGTAGCAATATATCGACATAAATAATTCATAATTCGTAATTATAGAAAAATTTAATTGTATATTCGTAGGGGCGATTGTTGATCGCCCGCAAGCCTTCCCCAGCGGGGAAGGTGGCGCCGATAGGTGACGGATGAGGAGAGCATTAAAGCACTTTCTTAACAATATCCTCCTCATCCACCAACCATTCGGTTGGTCCCCCTTCTCCGCTGGAGAAGGCTAAAATCATACAATCAAACGCACCGATAAACTATAATTTGAACACAAAAACCGCGGTGAATTAACACCGCGGTTTTTATAATGCTTACAGTGAACGTATAGAATCAACAGGCTTTTTCTTTGCGGCGTTATAAACGGGCAGGAAGGTGGCGATAATTGCAGTAAGAAGAGCAATTACAACCATAATAATAAAGGAAAGAATACCGAATACAAATAGTGATGCGCCAATATATTCTACGGTTGTGGAATTAATCAAACCGCAAATAATTACGCTGAGCACAGTTGAAAGGGCAATACAAATTACCGTAATTGTAAAGGATTCCGAGAAGAAAATTTTGAAAACATCGGTGCTGCGGGCGCCTACTGCACGCAAAATACCGATTTCGCGCTTCTTGTTGGAAATTGAAACCGATATAAAGTTTGAAAGCAGCAGTGCTGCAAACAGCGCAAATACAAGGCCTACATATAGGAATACCTTCGAAAGCGCATCAACCATATCATCAACCATTTGAAGATTTCCTATAAATTCGCTTGAAATTGAAAGACGGGTTGATTTTTCATCAAACTTTTTGTTGCTGTAAATATCCCAATATTCGTTTACAACATTTTCATCGTAGGTGAAGGGAATAATTACATTTGAATAATATGCATTTTCGGGCTCAATATAGTCGGTTTCGGTGTCGGAATAATATTCCACATAGCCTTTTTGAACATCCCAAAGCTTATTAAATGCGTTTTCGTTAAGTAAAATGCAGTTTTCACCGCCATGCTGGCTGTTAAGCTTGTAATATGTACCAATAACGGTGAATTCGTATTGGTCACCTACGGTAGACTGGTTCATATCATCAAAGAACTTCATACCAAGCTTAAGGCTCACCTTGTCGCGTTTAAGGGCTGTAAACAGTTCTTTTAGCTTTGCTTGCATTACAGCATCTGTAAAGGGGGTAAAGCTTTCGGTTTTGTCCTTTTCGTTCCAGTTGTGAATACCGCCGTTTGAAATATTATTAGCGAGTTCAGTAACCTTGCGATATTTGTCGGCCAAGGCATAATCCTCGTTCATTTCGGCGGCTTCAATCATTGGCCAATAGGTATTATTTACAAATTCGCTTAAAAGCTGGGCCGAAACAATGGCTTCCTTATCGCCGGGCTCGGCTTTACCGTCAGAGGTGTAAATAACCTGCTTTTTGTCAAGGTCCTTCGGGCGAATATATCTTGCATTCGACCATTCGGGGTAGGTGTATTTGCCGTCAATCTTGGTGGCTGCTACTATGCGGGAATACTGAGCAATGCTTTCAACCCAGCTTTCGTTTTGCTCGGCAACCTTTTCGGCACGGTCCTGTGTTACAAACACAAGCAGGTGTAGACTGCTTCTCATATAAGAGCCAAGCTTGTTTTGCAGACTAAAATTATCATCGGTTGCGGTTTTAAGCTCGTCAAATTCGGGTGGAACCTCGCCCGTTTCTATAATGCCTGTAACGGTGTAAACCTCACCCTGAAGATTTATTTTCTTACCGATAATTTGTGTGTATTCGGTCATATCAATAAGGTTTGAATTGCTGTCGGTTATTTGACATTCCACAAACATTTTTGCGAAATATGAGGTAATTGCAATTTCGTTTTTATTTGTGGGATATGCTCCCTTAATTTGACCGCGAAGTGAATTGCCTTCGGGCAAAACAGCATAAGCATAAATGTTATTCTGCCAATATTTCGAATTGTTGGTGCGAAGGCTGAAGCTACCGCCTGCCTGAATGGCACCAAAGGCATCTTTACCAAAGGTTTTTGAAAGCTCAGCAATTTCGGCATTGTTAAAGCGGGCAGAATTATAGCTTTCATATTCGCCATCTTTTTCACCGCGGGCATACCAAATGTTCTTAACCGAATACTGCTTTGAAAGCTGAATATTCGAAATGCTCATATCCGAAAGGGTTTCCTTAAAGGTGGCCTCGCTGTCGTAAAAATTAAGGGTTGATAAAAGACCCAAAAGTGTAAAGGCAACGGTGCACAAAATAATTGTAAAGAAAAGGCGTATGGGCTTTAAGCGAAGGCTTGAAACACCAATTTTCATTGCGTGGCGAATGGGAAGCTTTGAACGGATAAAACGGCTTTCTTCTTTGGTATATTCCTTTTGGGAAAGCTTGTCGGCTTCGGTGTCAAGGAAAACCTCCTTTTGTCCGTCATCGTTTATGCGGTTAGCCTTTTTAAAGGTTTTAACATCGTTTTCATCACTTGCAATAATGACATCCCTTTTAGACCTTTTAAGGAACGCCTTAATTTTTTCAAAGTCGCTGTCATTTAATTCACTACCGTTTTTAATGCAAAGCACATCGCCCACGGTGTTAATGTTTTCGCTTACCGCCTGCTGTGCAAGGGCACTTTTCGAAATATCGGAAATAACCTTACCGTCCTTAAGCTCAATAATACGGTCGGCATACAGCTCGGCAAATTCACGGTCGTGCGAAACAACAATAACCAGCTTCTTTTCGGAAAGCTTTTTAAGGGTTTCAAATACCTGCTTACCTGTGTTGGAATCAAGCGCGCCTGTTGGCTCGTCAGCCATAATAATTTCGGGCGATTTTATAAGCGCGCGGGCAATTGCAATACGCTGCTTCTGACCGCCTGAAAGGGTGTTTGGCTTGCGCTTGGCAAAGCCCTGAAGGTCAACCTCCTCAAGCAGTGCGCTTATTGCCTTTTTGTCCTTGGGCTTGCCCTGAAGCTCAAGCGCTAAGGCAATATTATCCTCAACCGAAAATTCGTTAAGAATGTTATATTCCTGGAAAATGAAGCCAATAAAGGTGTTGCGGTAGCTGTCAAAATCACTTTGTGAAAAATCCTTACTACTGCGACCCTTAACAATAATTTCACCACCCGAGGGTGAATCAAGACCGCCGCAAACATTTAAAAGGGTAGACTTACCGCTGCCGCTTTTACCTAAAAGGAAAACCATTCCCTTTTCGGGAAATTGAAGGGTAACGCCGTCAAGCGCGTGAACATCTGCACCTTTTTTGGTTTTGTATATTTTTGTTAAATTTACAACCTTTAGCATATATTTCAGCTCCTTAAGTTGATTATATTACTAGTAGTATAACATAATTTGGAAAACACAACAATAAATATGACATAATTGTAATAAAAGGATTGTGAAAAATATCGCAATTTCATTAGTGAAAATAAAACAAAAAAGCGGTAGAGGTTAGCTCTACCGCTTAAAAATTATTTATCGTTTTTAATAATACCTATTGAAAGCTCCTGAAGCTGCTTTTCATCAACGGGTGAAGGCGCGCCTGACATAAGTTCTCCTGTATTGGAAACCTTGGGGAAGGCAATAACATCACGGAGCGAATCACAGCCGCACATAATCATCGTAAGGCGGTCAAGACCGATACCCATACCACCGTGAGGGGGTGCGCCGTAACGGTAAGCATCCACCAAAAAGCCAAATTTTTCGGCTGCTTCTTCATCGGTAAGGCCTAAAGCCGCAAACATCTTCTTTTGAAGCTCGGGGTCAGAAATACGAATAGAGCCGCTTGATAATTCAGTACCGTTAAGCACAAGGTCATAAGCCTTTGCAAACACCTTTTCGGGTGCGGTGTCAAGGTATTGTAAACATTCATCTAAAGGTGACGTAAAGGGGTGGTGCATAGCATCCCAATTGCCTGTTTCTTCATTGTATTCAAAGAAGGGGAATTCGGTAATCCAAAGGAAGTTAAAGCCTTCGGGAATAATTTCAAGACGCTTTGCAACGGTTAAGCGGAGTGCGCCTAAAACTGAAAGACAAATGTTCTTTCGGTCAGCCACAATAAGCACAACGTCGCCCTTTTCGGCACCTGTGCGCTCAATAATGGCTGCCATTTCGTCTTCAGTCATAAACTTAGCAAAGGAGCAGGTGGGTGTATCTTCAACCCAACGGATAAATGCAAGGCCTTTAGCGCCAATACCCTTTGCGTCTTCGGTTAATTTGTCAATTTCCTTACGGGTGTAAACGCCTGCAGCATTCTTTGCGGTAATTGCGCGAACAGTGCCGCCGTTTTTAACAGTATCGGCAAAAACACCAAAGCCGCAGTTTTCCACAATGTCCGAAAGGTCCTTAATCTTCATTTCGAAGCGGGTGTCAGGCTTGTCGCTGCCGTAATCGTTCATAGCCTCGGTATAAGTAAGGCGGGGAAGCGGTGTTGGAATTTCAACATTTAAAACTTCCTTGAAAAGACGGCTGATAAAGCCTTCTGCGATTGAGAAAATATCCTCCATTTCGACAAACGACATTTCAAGGTCAATTTGGGTAAATTCGGGCTGACGGTCAGCACGAAGGTCCTCATCACGATAGCAACGTGCAAGCTGCATATAACGGTCAAAGCCCGAAAGCATTAAAAGCTGCTTATAAAGCTGAGGTGACTGTGGAAGGGCAAAGAAGCTGCCTTTATGCACACGGGAGGGAACAAGATAGTCACGAGCACCCTCGGGGGTGGACTTAATAAAGGTTGGGGTTTCAATTTCAATAAAACCGTTTTCGTCAAAATAGTCACGTGTAACCTTGGCAATTTTATGGCGCATTAAAATGTTGTTTTGAATAACAGGGCGTCTTAAATCAAGGTAACGGTATTTAAGGCGTAATTCTTCATTGGCAAGGCTTTTATCCAAAATCTCAAAGGGTGTGGTCTCACTTGCACCCAAAACCTTAAGGGTGGTGACCTCAATTTCAATATCGCCTGTGGGAATATCGTGGTTAATTGAGGAACGCATTCTAACTTTACCTTTAGCCATAAGCACATATTCGCTTCTAACGGCTGAAGCCTTTTCAAAAATAGCCTTGTCGGTATTATCGTCAAAGGCAAGCTGAACAATTCCTGTTCTATCCCTTAAATCAATAAATATAAGACCTCCGAGGTCACGCTGGCGCTGTACCCAACCGCAAACCACAACCTCTTTTTCAATATCCTCTTGTCTTAACACGCCGCAATAATGGGTGCGCTTAAGACCTTCCATTCTGTCAAGTTGCAAGAAAAACACTCCTATTCTATAATCGCTTCTTCGAGCTGTTTGAGTGCGGCTTCATAAAGCTCCGAAAACAGTTCGTCATTTATATTTGAAAGTTTAATTTCGGTTTCGTTACCGCTTTGCATATTTTTAAGCCTTGCACAGCCGCTTTCAATTTCGCTGTCGCCCAGTACCATAGTAAAGGTGGCGCCAATTTTATCGGCAAATTTCATTTGTGCCTTTAAGCCACGGGCAGTAATGTCGGTTTGAACCTTAAAGCCGTCATTTCTTAAAGCGCAGCAAAGCTCGCTTGCTTTAAGGGCAGCGGCTTCACCCATGGTTGCAATATAAAGGTCACAGGTGTTATTCTTCGGCCATTCGTTTTTTTGAGCATCCAAAACAAGCATAAGTCTTTCAATGCCCATACCAAAGCCAAGGGCTGCAACATTGGGGCCACCCATTTGGCTTACAAGTCCATCGTACCTTCCGCCGCCGCAAACTGTGCTTTGAGCGCCAATATCGCCCGAAACAAATTCAAACACGGTGCGGGTGTAATAGTCAAGGCCGCGCACAATGTGTGGGTTAACGGTATATTTAATCCCGGCGGCATCAAGATGCTTTTTAACACCCTCAAAGTGCGCCTTACAATCGTCACAAAGGTAATCAAGCACAACGGGTGCGTTTTTTGCCAAATCCGAGCATACGGGTGACTTACAGTCCAAAATGCGCATGGGGTTGCGGTCAAGCCTGTCCTTGCAGGTGGCGCAAAGGGTTTCAATATTGTCGCTGAAATACTGCTTTAAGGCCGCCTGGAAGCTCTTGCGACATTCCGGGCAACCGATAGAGTTGATTTCAAGCGATATTTTTTCAATGCCAACGCTGTCAAGCACCTGCTTGGCAAGCATAATAACCTCGGCATCAGCATTGGGGGAAGCGGCACCGAAGCATTCCACACCAAACTGGTGGAATTCACGAAGTCGGCCGGCTTGTGGCTTTTCGTAACGGTAGCAGCCGCCGATATAACAAACCTTTAAAGGAAGCGCGCCCTGCACCAAGCCCTTTTCTATAGCCGCGCGAACAACGCCTGCGGTAAGCTCGGGGCGAAGTGTAATTGAACGGCCGCCCTTATCATCAAAGGTGTACATTTCTTTTTGAACAACGTCGGTTGTGTCGCCCACGCTTCTTTTAAAAACCTCGGTGTGCTCGAAAACGGGCACGCGAATTTCTTCAAAACCGAACATACGGGCGGTTTCAAGCATTTTGCCTTCAACAAACTGCCATTTATAGCTGTCTTGGGGCAAAATATCATTAGTGCCTTTAATGGCACGGTTAATTTCACTCATAATAACTTATAACTCCGAATTAGTGATTTGCTTTTAAAATGTCGCGCCAATCAAGGTCGCCGCGCTCTAAACCGTGGATAAGCATTTCAGCGGTGGCAATATTGGTGGCAACGGGAATGTTGTGAACATCACAAAGGCGCAAAAGTGAGCGCTCGTCAGGTTCGTTGGGCTTGGGGTTGAGAGGGTCGCGGAATAAGAGCAAAAGGTCAATTTCGTCGCAACCAATGCGGGAAGCAATTTGCTGTGAGCCACCCTGCGAGCCACTTAAGAATGAAGTAATTTCAAGACCTGTTGCGTCAGTAACAACCTTACCTGTGCCGCCGGTTGCAACAAGATTATAACGGCTCAAAATGCCACAGTAAGCAATGCAAAACTGTACCATAAGCTCTTTCTTTGCGTCGTGTGCGATAAGTGCAATTGTCATTTTTTTCATTATCCTCTCATAATTTATTTATTTTAGGCAACAGTATTTGTTGACCCATAAGTCGTTTGGAAATTCTGTTAAGTGCTTTTAGTGATTTGCTGTTTTTCTTAGGCAACTTACCAAGGGAAAGCATTTGAAGCTCGTTGCTTTGGGGAATAATACCTATAAGCTGAAGCTGTGCTTCATCAATAATATCGTCAATGCTTTTGTAAATTTTACGCTTTGAAATTTTATAATCATAACGGTTTAAAATAAGCCTTGACCGACAGCCCCTTTCGGCTAAAAGACCGCTTACAACCGCCGCATCGCGAACGGTTACCGCATCGGGAAAGGCCACGGTTAAAAACAGTGTGTCCTTCGGGAGTGAGGTATAAAGCGAAAAGTCAATACCTGCGGGGAAGTCAAATATTACAATATCATATAGGTCTTTGGCTTCACCTGCAAAATTGGCAAGCGCAAAGGCATCTATCATACCAAGCTTTTGGGGTGCGGGTACAAGAAAAAGGTTTTCCCGTACTTTATAAACGGCATCGTTTATTTCACGCCCCTGCAAAATATCTGAAAGGTCTAAAACAACCTGATTATCAATGCCAAGCATCAAATCAAGACATCTCAGCCCCTCGTCCATATCAACAAGCAAAACCTTATAGCCAAGGGAAGAAAGGGAAAGGGAAAGCCCTGCCGAAACGGTGGATTTTCCAACACCGCCTTTTCCCGAGGTTACTGCAAAAATCTTGCTCATTTTGTCACCTCACAGTTAGGTAATATTTTAACATAACAGTTATTTTTTGTCAATTAAGTTAATCCAAAACAGTAAATGGCAGGTCGTATTTGTCAGCGCTTTCCTTAGAAAAGAAATAAGCGTCCAAAATATCACGCACAACAGGACCCGCATTATAACCGTGACCGCCGTTTTCAAGTATAACCGCAACTGCTATTTGTGGGTTATCAAACGGGGCGTAAGCAATAAATACACCGTGGTCCTGCGCACCGTTCACCTGCGAGGTACCCGTTTTACCGCCAACCTTAATGGGATAATCACTAAGGGCCAGTCGGCCTGTACCCTCTTCAGTAACCGAAAGCATACCGTCCTTAACGGCTTTAAGTGTGCCTTGGCTAATGTTCATTTCGTTTTTAATTTCGGGTGCAATTGTTTTAATTGTTTGCGACATATCGTAGCTTACAATTTGGTTTATAAGACTTGCCCTATAATGTGTGCCGCCGTTTGCAAGGGTGGCGGTGTAGTTTGCAAGCTGAAGCGGTGTAAAGGCGTTCATTTGTCCAATAGATATTTGCAACGTTGTACCGCCTACACGGTCGGAATCGGGCTGAATCAAAAGCCCCGCACTGTCGTTAACCTCAACACCTGTTTTTACACCCAAGCCGAATTGCTTAAAGTAATCGGTAAGGGATGTGGCACCAATACGCTTACCAAGCTCAAAGAAAAAGTAGTTACAGCTTTTTGAAATGGCTGTTTTAAGGTTTATACTGCCGTGGTAGTGCAAGCACTTGGGCTTATAATCGGCAAAATAGTCATAGGTTTTAACGCACTTGATGGTTTCACCGTTGCGGTATTTGTTAAGCTCAAGCGCCGCAACTGCAACACCCGGCTTTATGGTTGAGCCAATGGGGTATATACCCTGAAAGGCACGGTCCATAAGCGGCTTCGCGGGGTCGGCAGCTAACTGGTTATAGTTTTTATTCATTGTGGCCGAATCGTATGTCGGGTAGTTTGCCGCCGCCATTACCTTGCCGGTTGTTACATCAACTACAACTGCGGTAGCGGCCTTACAGCTGCTACCCTTTGAACGAAGGTCTTTTACCTTTGCCGCTAAAGAATCCTGCGCGAGTCGCTGAATGTTTTTATCAAGGGAAAGCATTATTGTTTTGCCTGCAACAGGTTCCTTAGTAATTTCACTTTTAATAATACTGCCTTTGGCATCTAAGTAATAGGTGATTTCACCGTCAATACCGCGAAGATATTCTTCCCCCCATTTTTCAATGCCGCTTTTACCAACCTTGTCGTTATAGGAATAGCCACGTTCCTTGTAATATTCCCAGTCCTCCTCAAAAATGGGGCCAACCGTACCTATAAGGTTTACCGCCAAGGTGGTGTCAGAATATTCGCGGAAGGGCACAACATCAATTGTTACGCCCTGAAGCATAAAGGCCGATTCTGAAACACGTCGCATAAATTCGGTGGGAATATCCTCCGCAAAGGTGAAGGGGTAGGAAATCGAAAAATCCAAAATTTCCATACTGTACCTAACGCCCATAATTTTGCGCTGGTCATTTTTTGAAAAGCCTTCAAGCTTGTACCTTTTCACCATCTCGTCAAAGCAGTTTTGCGCCGTGGCATAGTTAGCTAAATCTAGCGTTTTTAAAAGCTTGTCGGTTTTTTCACCTTCAATATAGCTGTAGGGGGCGGTTTTACTAATGGGCAGCTTGTCAGTCCATTCGGCCTGGTATTCATCAGCCAGATTTATAAGGGTTAATATTATTGTATTTAAATTGTCCTTTACGTAAGCTTTGTTAAAAATTATGTTATAACCATCACGGTTAACGGCAATTTGCCTGCCGTAGCAGTCAAGAATTTCACCACGGGGCGCGGTTATTACCGCCGTGTGTGAGCTTGCCGCGCCGTAGGGTAAGGTTTTTTGAAATTCGCCTGCGGCGGTAACCTGCAAAAAATATACCCTTGCGGAAAACAAAACAATTACAGCTATAAGCAAAAGCGATAATACGTTAATTTCAATTTGGCTTTTTTTCTTAAAAGGCAAGATGAAATATCCTTTCTGTTATATCTTAAGTTTAAGTTTTTCAATGTATTTGTAAAGAAAATAAAATGGGAAGATAAAAAGTGCTGTCAAAACAGCTGAAGGTAACGAAATTTGCAATAAAAATGCAAGGCTGTGGTTTATACCTTCCGAAAAGGTGTGGAAAATTGCCCACTGTAATGTGTAATAAATTACCGCGCATATAAGCGAAATAACAATTGCCGACGGTAAATTTTTGTTAAAAAGCGTGCTGGAAGCAACCGACACAAAGGTACCTATAATCAGCAGAACAATTGCATTAAAGCAGTAACTACCTTGTGCCGAAGAATCCATAATCATTCCCGAAAGGACACCCGCCATAGCTGATGCCAAGGGTGAATGCCAAAGTGAAAAGGCAACCAAAAGGGGAATTAAAAGGGTTATGCCTACACCAAAAATTTTAATATCTAAAAAATCAGAATAATGCAGTAACGAAATTAAAAAGAAAAGTATTACATTGAAGGCTGTAAGCAATGCTTTTTTAATGTTTTTCGGCATATTATTCACCAGCCTTACCTAAAACACTGCCCTGACCGTCAAATTCGGTAATTACCATAACCTGACGAAGTTCATTAATGTCGGCGAAGGGGGTAACGGTGGCATAAATTGATGTGTTATATTTGTCGTTACCAATGGTTTCAATTTTGCCGATAAGCAGTCCTTTCGGGAAAATGCCCTCACCCGAGGTTATTACATAGTCGCCAACTGCAACATTGCAGGACCGCGCAAGGTTATGAAACTTGGTTTTGCCAAGCTTTGCAATTTCCAAATCGCCTGAAATAATGCCTGAATCGTTAGTGCGGTTATCCAGCGCGCCAAGGGATAATTCCGGGCTTAAAACTGTCGTAACCTTCGAGGTGGTAAGCCCTACCTGTGAAACAAAGCCAACAAGACCTGCATCGGTAATAACGGGGTCATAAGCCGAAACACCGTTAAGTGACCCTTTGTTTATAACAAAGCTTCGGTATGGGTCATCGTTATCGCGTGAAATAAGGGTTGCGGCGGTAAATTTAAAATCAGGGTTGTTTTCAGCAATTTTTAAATATTTTTTATAAAATTCGTTTTCGGCCTGAGTTTGCTGATAATCGGCAAGCTGTTCTCGTAAATCGTTAAGCTCGGCCTCAAGCTCGGCATTTTCAAGCATTAGCTTGTTACCGTCACGGTAAGCCGACACAAAATCCTCAATGCCGCCCCAAATACCGTTAACTGCCGAGCGGAAGGGTGCGGTAATTGTGCCGACAATATTTGCTTGAGGGGATAGCTGACTTCCGATTATTGAAAATATAACCGAAACCGCAATTAAAGCAATAAGGACCGATAATATAACCTTAAATTGCTTACTGCGAAAGAAAAAACGCATGGTTTTACCTCCGAATAATTATCTGAAGTGTTTGCCGCGGCGGAAAACGTAATTTTCAAAGCCGCCACTGCCCTCAAGGCGCTTTGCAGTACCCATAACAACACAGTCAATGGGGTTGGCGGCAACCGTTACGGGCATACCTGTTTCCTCGGCAATAAGCTCGGCCAAGCCGCGAAGTAATGCACCGCCGCCTGTAAGGGTAATGCCGCGGTCAATAATATCGGCCGAAAGCTCAGGGGGAGTTTTTTCTAAGGTAGAACGGATAGTATCAATAATTTGGGTAATAGTGTCGGACATGGCTTCGCGTACCTCTTCCGACGAAATAATAACATTTTTGGGCAAACCGTCAACCTGGTTTCTACCCTTAATTTCAATACTGGTTTCGTTTTCATAAGGCTTTGCCGAGCCGATTTCAATTTTAATTTGTTCGGCTGTGCGTTCACCGATTAAAAGGTTGTGCTTTTTGCGAATGTAGGTGATTATTGCTTCATCCAAATCGTCACCTGCCACACGAATAGACTGCGCGGTAACAATGTCGCCAAGTGATATAACGGCAACCTCACTTGTACCGCCTCCAATATCAACAACCATATTACCTGTGGCTTCCCACACGGGCAGACCCGCACCGACGGCCGCTGCCATAGGCTCTTCCACCAAGTCAACCTCGGTAGCACCTGCCTGCTTTGCAGCGTCGTAAACGGCGCGGCTTTCAACCTCGGTCACGCCCGAGGGAACGCATATAACCATTCTGACCCTGTTAAAAAATGAGCCCTTAAGTGCAATTTTAACAAAGCGCTTAAGCATGGCGGCTGTAACATCAAAGTTTGCAATAACGCCGTTTTTAAGGGGGCGCACTGCTACAATAGAGCCGGGTGTACGGCCAATCATATCCTTAGCCTCCTGACCAACCGCCCTTACGGCATCGTTTCTTATATCGTAAGCTACAACCGAAGGCTCGCGCATAATAATTCCCTTGCCCTTGTGGCAAACAAGTGTATTGGCAGTGCCGAGGTCAACACCTATATCTGTAGTAAACATAATTTTCTCCAATCCTTAAATTTCGGGTACTATGAAGGTAATTGCGCCGTGAATGTTTTCAATGGCAACAGGGCCGTCGCCCTTGGCATATTCGCCGTCAAGTGTCCACGAAACCTCTTCATCGGCTTCAATAACAAGCTTATTTGTGCGGAAAAATTCCATACCCTCACGGTTAAATTCATGCTTTAAAATGCCGTCAACCAAGGGTTGAAGCTTTACAATATTATCGGGGTTACGAATAAGTATAACCTCAAAAATACCGTCGTTAAGACCAACGGGGGTTTTATCGTATTTAACAATACCGCCAACCGACAGCGAATTTGAAATTGCGCCGAATAAAAAATCGCCCTCAACAAAGCTGTCATCGCTGGTAATTTTCATATGAACGGGCTTAATTGTGCCAAGGCTTTTAATACCTTCAAAAAAGTAGGCGCTTTGGCCCAAAACATTTTTAATCTCCTGCGGTGCCGAATAGGAAGCGCTTGTGAACGCACCGAAGGATGCGGTATAAGAAAAATATTTATCGTTAAAGCGGCCAATATCAAGCTTAATCTTCTTGCCGCTTATAATATCCTTTGCGGCAGTTTCAATGTTTCTTGAAATATTAAGTCCGCTTGACCATTCGTTCAAGGTGCCCGATGGAATATATCCAAGGGGTATTTCGTTTTTAGATTTCATTATACCTTCAATAACCTCGTTTAAGGTGCCGTCGCCACCACAAACTACAATAAGGTCAAAATCATCATGATTTAGTCTTTCAACATATTGTGTGGCATCACCCTTGGCTTTTGTAGGGTAAACCGAAACGAGATAATCGGCATAGGAAAAAACCTCAACAACCTTCAAAAGCTCGGTATACATTTTAGCTCGGCCAGAGCAGGGGTTTACAATGAGCAGTAATTTTTTGTTTTCCATTTTTATCACCTGTAATCAATTGGTAATGTTGCGGTTGCATTAAGGGAGGTATCCCCAATGTTACCGTCAAGATATTCATAAATGGCCTGTGCGCCTACCATCGCCGCATTGTCACCGCAGTATTTAAGCGGTGGGTAGTAAAGCGAATACCCTTTTTGTTTACACTCCTCATCTAATCTTCGGCGAAGCTCGCTGTTGGCTGAAACCCCGCCTGCAACGGCAATTTTACAGTAGCCTGTTTTTTCAGCCGCCGCCATTGTGTTTTTTATAAGCAAATCACAAACGCGTTGTCTGACAGTCGCACAAAGCACGGGCAGGTCAATTTCAACACCCTTTTGATTTGAATTATGCACTAAATTTATTACCGCGGTTTTAAGACCCGAAAAGCTGAAATCAAATTCGCCGCCGGTTACTTTGGGGTGTGGAAGCGGATACCTTTGGTGGTCGGGCTCGGTTGCAATTTTATCAAGGGTTACACCGCCCGGGTAGGAAAGCCCCATTTGGCGCGCAACCTTGTCAAAGCATTCACCTGCGGCATCGTCACGGGTTTGACCGATAATTTCAAATTTTGTATAGCTTTCAACCTTGGCAATTACTGTGTTACCGCCCGAAACCAAAAGGCACAAAAACGGGGGTTTAAGGTCGGGGTGGGCAAGGTAGTTTGCCGCAATGTGAGAACGCAGGTGGTGAACGGGTATAAGCGGTACCCCTAAGGATAATGCAAGACCCTTTGCAAAGTTAACACCTACAAGCAGGGCGCCGATAAGTCCGGGTGCAAAGGTAACTGCAACAGCTTCAATATCGCTATAGGTAAGCCCTGCTTCCTTTAAAGCCTCATCACACACGGCCAATATTGCTTCGGTATGGCGGCGGGATGCAATTTCAGGCACAACACCGCCGTAAATTTTATGTTCTTCAATTTGGGTAGAAACAATGTTTGAAAGAACGGTGCGGTCCTCAACAATTGCTACCGAGGTTTCATCGCACGAGCTTTCAATTGCTAAAATTTTCAAATCATCAAAACCTTTTTGTCATAATAAGGGCATCTTCCCGTGGTGCATCGTAAAAGTTTTTACGTATTCCTTCAGTTTTATAGCCAAACCTTTCATAAAGTGAAATTGCGGCTTGGTTAGATTTTCTTACTTCAAGTGAAATAAAGCAAAGCCCTTTTAATTTTGCAAAATCATTTAGTTTAGTTAATAATGCTGATGCAACACCCTGACCCCGATATTCAGGCAGGGTTGCAATGTTGGTTATATAACCCTCGTCCAAAACCACTGTAATTCCAACATAACCCATAATACATTCATCTTTTTCAAACACAAAAAAGTGGGTTCGGTTTTGCATGGCTTCAATAATACCGTCCTTTGTCCAAGGGTGAGAAAAGCAGGTGTTTTCAATATTAACCACAGCATCAAGGTGGCTGTCCTCCATAACGGTTACCCTGCCAAAGCGTTCATACAGCGCGCGGATAATTTCATCCCTGCAATTGCGGTAAACATTTATATCACAGCCATAGGGGTCGCTAATACCGCTACCCAAAACCTCACACTTAATACCTAAGGCTTTTAAATAATCACAGTGACTGTTTGACATACAAATTATTGTGTCAAAGCTTTTAACATCCTCGGCCGTTAGTTGCTTTGAAATGTGCTTTGAAATATCAATGCCCATTTCCTGCATAACAGCGGCGGAATTTTTGCTAACGGGACTGCCATCGGCCGCAAGGCCGCGGCTTTCACAGTAAAAGCCAAGGCTTTTTAAATATCCTTCGGCCATAGGGCTTCTGCAGGTATTACCTGTGCAAACAAATAAAACCTTCATTAAATTTTGCTCCTAAGCCAATTTTCGCCGAATGCGGCATCGGCCGTCAGGGTAACTGCCATATTTGCGGCATGTTCCATTTCATATTTCAAAATGTCACAAACCCTTTGGGCGTCTTCTTTCAAGCATTCAACAATTAGTTCGTCGTGCACCTGCAAAATAAGCTTTGCGGTGGGTACTTCTTTTTCCAAACGGTCAAACACCTTAACCATTGCAAGCTTAATAATGTCAGCCGCCGTGCCTTGAATAGGGGCGTTGCGGGCAACACGTTCGCCAAAGGCACGAATCATACCGTTACTGTTTTGAAGCTCGGGCAAATAACGCTTTCTGCCAAACAGGGTGGTAACAAAACCGTTCTGCTTTGCATCATTTATTGTTTTTTCCATATAAGCGGCAACCTTGGGGTAGGTGGCAAGGTAGGATTTAATATAATCATCGGCTTCCTTGCGGGTAACGCCAATATCCTTAGCAAGTGAAAAGGCACCAATGCCGTAAACAATACCGAAGTTAACAGCCTTTGCGCGACTGCGAAGCAGGGGGGTAACCATATCAATCGGAAGCCCGAAAACCTGCGCTGCGGTAGCGGTGTGAATGTCAATATCGCTCATAAAGGCGTTTATCATATTTTCATCGCCTGACATACTTGCCAAAACGCGAAGCTCAATTTGTGAATAGTCGGCATCGACCAAAACTTTATTTTCCCCCGCAACAAAAAATTCGCGAAGCCGTTTGCCCTCGCTTGTGCGTACGGGAATGTTTTGCAAATTGGGTTCAAGTGAGCTTATACGGCCTGTGCGGGTTTCGGTTTGGTTAAAGGTGGTGTGAATTTTACCGTCCGCCTGTACACATTCCTGAAGCCCATCGGTGTAGGTTGATTTTAGTTTTGCAAGGGTGCGGTATTCCAGTAAAAGCGAAACCGCAGGGTGCAAATGCTTTAATTCCTCCAAAACCTCGGCGTTGGTGCTGTAGCCGCTTTTGGTTTTCTTTTTGGCGGGAAGACCCAATTCTTCAAAAAGGGCAACGCCTAATTGCTTTGGCGAATTCAGGTTAAATTCGTAACCTACTAATCCGTAAATTTCCTTTTCAATAACGGCAATACGGTCGGCCAACTCTTTAGACATAGCTTTAAGCCCGTCAACATCAACCGAAAAGCCAACAAGCTCCATATCGCCAAGCACTTTGGCAAGGGGCATTTCAATGGTATTAAACAATTCGGTTTGGCCGCTTCGGTCAAGCTCGTTTTGCAAAAGGTCACAGCAGTCATCAAACAAAGCGGCATTTTTTATTATTTGCTCGGCTTCGGCATCAAATTCAGGTAAAACAGCACCGTATTCCTGAAAAAGACGGTCGGTGTCATAGCTCGAGGCTGATGGGTTGCAAATATAGGCCGCAAGCAAGGCATCAAAAACAACGCCTTCGGTGTTTTTAAACCTTTTGTATAAATTTTTATAATCGTAAACACGCTTTTTAACTGTGGTATCCTTTAAAATATCGGCAATATAACCCTCATCGCATTTAAAGGCGTTGCCGTCACTTATAACCGCCCATTCACCGTTTTCGCAGTAAAGGGTGGCGGTGCCATTTACCAAGGGCAGCCCGCAAACCGAAAGCTTTTTGGCTGTAGCATTTTTTTCGGGCTGTGGCGTGCTGTCAGCGTGAAGGCCCATTTTTTCCATAATTTTAAATAGCTCAAGGCCTGTCATAAAGCGAGCAAGGCTTTGGGTATCCTGCGGTTTATATTTATAACCGTCAAGGTTATCGTTTATGGGGGCGGTTTTGCAAATGGTGCCAAGCTCGCGGCTTAAAAAAGCATTTTCCTTATCGGCTAAAAGCTTGTTTTTAACACCTTCCTTAATGTCAATCGCATTAAGATTTTCGTAAATATAATCAATACTGTGAAAACGGGCAATAAGGTCGGTTGCGGTTTTTTCACCAACACCTGCCACACCCGGTATATTATCCGAGCTGTCACCCATTAAGGCCTTAAGCTCAATCATTTCATTGGGAGTAAGGCCGTATTTCAAATCAAGCTCGTTTACGGTATAGTTTACAATTTCGGGCTTGCCCATTTTTGTGGTATCAAGTAAAACACGGGTTTTGTCGGAAATAAGCTGAAGAGAATCACGGTCACCTGTTGAAATTACACATTCATTACCGCTTTCTTCGCAAAGGCGGGCCAGGGTGCCCAAAATATCATCTGCTTCAAAGCCCTCACATTCAAGCCTTACATAGCCTGCCAAATCAAGCCATTCTTTTAAAAGGGGCAGTTGCTGGCGAAGCTCATCGGGCATACCCTTACGGCCCGCCTTGTAGGCTTCGTATTTTAAGTGGCGGAAGGTTGGGGCTTTAAGGTCAAATGCAACAACAACGCCGTCGGGCTTTTCCATTTCTTCCAAGCGGTGTAAAATGTTTATAAAACCGTAAATAGCATTAGTGTACTGACCGTTTTTAGTGGTCAGCATTTTTATGCCGTAAAATGCACGGTTTATTAAGCTGTTACCGTCAATCGCAAGTAACTTCATCATAGTACCCCATTTTAAAATAATATATATACTTGATTATAACACCTTTTGACCGATATGTCACCATATTTTTATAAAAAAATTGACACTTTTTATATTTTTCGTTATAATCGGTTTTATGAGAATAAAAAATATCGAGATTAACGGATTCGCTGCCCTTGCTCCTATGGCGGGTGTCGCTGACAGAGCAATGAGGGAAATATGTGTAAAATACGGCGCGGGCTTTACTGTTGGTGAGCTTACAAGCTCTAAAGGGGTATCTCTTGGTGACAAAAAGTCGTTTAGGCTGTTAAGCTGTTCTGATAAGGAACGCCCGACTGCCTCTCAGCTTTTTGGCTGTGACCCCGAAACCATGGCTGATGCCGCGCAAAAAGCATTAGTCTTTAAGCCCGATTTTATTGATATAAATATGGGCTGTCCTGCTCCAAAGGTTGCGGGTAACGGTGGGGGAAGTGCGTTAATGCGTGACCCCGTATTAGCTGAAAAAATTGTAAAAGCCGTTGTAAATGCTGTGTCAATTCCTGTAACGGTTAAAATGCGCACGGGGTGGGACAGTGACAATTTGACCGCTGTAGAATTGGCAAAAAGGTGCGAAAATGCAGGCGCTTCAATGCTTACCGTTCATGGCAGAACGAGGGTGCAAATGTATGCCCCCGGTATCGATTATAATACCATAAAAGCGGTTAAAAAATCGGTTAAAATTCCTGTGGTTGCAAATGGAGATATATGTGACGGTAAGACTGCCCGAAATATGCTTGAAATCACGGGCTGTGATTATTTAATGGTAGGCCGCGCGGCACAGGGAAACCCCTTTGTTTTCAGCGAAATTAACGCCTTTTTAAAGGGTGAAGGCTATACGCCGCCACCCCTTGAAAAACGCTTTAATGTACTGCTGGAGCAGGTAAATTTAATGCTTAAATATAAGGACCCTCACAACGCAATTTTAGAGTCCCGAAAGCGTACCGCCTGGTATATGACAGGGCTTCACGGCGCCGCAAATCTTCGCCGTATGTGTGGTGAAATCAGTTCTGTTTCAGATATTGAAAATATTATTGAATTAGCACTTGAACAAAACAAAGATTTGTGGTAATATCGTTAGGTTGAAAGGATGATATATAATGTCAGGACATTCTAAATGGAGTAATATTAAACGTAAAAAAGAAAAAACCGATGCCGCAAAAGCAAAGGTTTTCACTAAAATCGGTCGCGAAATTGCGGTTATTGTAAAGCAGGGCGGCGCAAACCCCGCTGAAAACAGCAAGTTAAAGGATGCTATTGCAAAGGCTAAGGCTGCAAACGTGCCCAATGAAAATATTGAAAGAATTATTAAAAAGGCCGCAGGTGAGGGCGACGGCGCAAACTATGAAGAGCTTATTTACGAGGGCTACGGTCCCTGCGGTGTTGCGGTAGTTGTTGAAACCCTTACCGACAACCGCAACCGTACTGCAGGTGAAATGCGCCACTATTTTGATAAGTGCGGCGGTAACCTTGGTCAGTCGGGTTCGGTTATGTTTATGTTTGACCGCAAGGGTATTATTGTAATTGAGGGCGAAGGTCTTAATGAAGATACCGTTATGGAGGATGCTTTAGAGGCCGGTGCTGAGGACTTTGAATTTGACGGCGAAATTTTTGAAATTTCTACCGCCCCTAACGATTTAGGTATGGTTCGCGATGCACTTGAAGAAAAGGGATATAATTTCTTGTCGGCTGAGGTTTCTTATGTTCCGCAAACCATGAGCACCATTGATGACAGCGAAATGGTTGTTAAAATGGAAAAGCTTATTGATATGCTTGAAGAAAATGATGATGTTCAGGCTGTTTGGCACAACTGGGAAATGCCCGAAGAATAATTTAAAAGCACCTCTGCGGAGGTGCTTTTTTACTTGAGGGTTAATATCTTCAAATTATAGTTTATCGGGAAGATGAATCTATATTAATAGTGTAGGGCAGGGGCTTGCTCCTGCCGTAAAATAGCGGTAATTAAACGGAAGGACCAAGGCCCTTCCCTACAATGTGCCACCAATCCAACCGAGCGATAAACCCCAATTTTTGTCGCATTTTGTCTTATCCAAAAAATTACATAACAAAAATTCAGGTTTGCGGTTGCAATTAAAAAAACGGTGTTGTATAATACAACATATAGTGTATTCAGCGGAGGTTTGATTTATGTTTAAAAAATTATTTTCAGCGCTTTTATGTGTGGCGCTTTTGTTGTGTATGGCAGCATGTGGCAATACTGATACAAATTCCGATGTGGGTGGTGCTTCGGCACCTCAGCCCGAGCCCGAACCCGAGCCTATTATATATGTTAACCCCTTAACAGGTATTCAGAATATTGAGCAGGAAGAGGTTATTTACCGCCGCCCCGTTGCTGTTATGATTAATAACATCAGCATTGCACAAAAGGTGCAAACGGGTCTTACTCAGGCCGATATTGTTTACGAAACCGAGGTTGAGGGCGGTATTACTCGACTTATGGCTGTCTTTCAGGATATAACGAAGGTTGAACAGTTTGGCACAGTTCGTTCTGCCCGTTACCCTTATGTTGATTTGGCAATGGGTCATAACGCGCTTTATGTTCATCACGGTCAGGATAATACATATTGTAAGCCTCACCTTAAGGATACTCAGGCCTTTACAATTGCATCAAACAATGCAGGCGCCCGCATTAAAAACGGTCTCGCAACCGAGCACACCCTTTACGGCTACGGCCCTAAGCTTTGGGATTGGTTTAAAACTAAAACCAAGTTTGATTTGGATTTGGATGCTGTAAGAAACTGGCAGGACTTTACAAAGGAAGGTGAAGACCTTACCCTTGAAAGTGTTGCAACCAATATTTCGGTACCCTTTTCGGCAAGCTATAATACCGTGTTTAAGTATGATGAGGTTAACCAAAAGTATGTAAGATATTTTAAAAACACACAGCGCCTTGATTATCTTACAAGCGCACCTGAATACTTTAAAAATGTTTTCGTGCTTATTACCGACATTACAGATTATCCTGACGGTTATCATAGAAAGGTGGCCCTTGAGTCCGGCGAAGGCTGGTACTGTGTAAACGGCAGCTATATGCCAATTCTTTGGAGCAAGGGTGAAGCTTCCGAAGCCTTAAAGTTTACCGACCTTAACGGTCAAACCATTAAGGTTAACCAAGGTAATTCTTGGGTATGTATTGCTAAAAAAGGCATAAATGTTACATTTGAATAAGCTTTAAATAAAAGTCGCAAATGCGGCTTTTATTTTTTACTATTTTTTGTTATAAGTTACTATTGAAATTTTGTCCGTGCGGGTATATAATCTATGGGTTGAAAAAATGAATTTTAGATAGAGGCGTATTTTAAATGCAAATTTTAGTAACTCTTTCGGTAGCTATTGTAGCGGGGCTTTTAATGTCACGTGTTACAAAGCTTTTCAAATTACCTGCAGTTACGGCTTATCTTATTGCCGGTATTATTGTTGGCCCCTTCCTTTTGGGCGGTATTGATTTTTCATTTTTAAATATGGGCTTTTCCCATATTGGCTTTTCTCCTGAGGATTTTGGCCTTTCAGGCGGAGAAAAAAATGTTGCGCTTGAGGTGTTAAGCGGTGTTGCGCTTGGCTTTATTGCCTTTGCAATCGGTAATGAATTTCGTGTGAGTGACCTTAAGGCTATTGGTAAGCAGGCTTTTGTTATTGGTATTTTACAGGCTGTTGCCGCAACCGTGTTGGTAGATGCCGCGCTTATAGGTCTTCATTTTTTAATGCCTAATGTTTTATCGATTTCAAATGCAATTATATTGGGTGCCATTGCTTCGGCTACCGCACCTGCAGCAACCTTAATGGTTGTAAGACAGTATAAAGCAAAGGGTCCGTTAACTGATTTGTTACTTCCCATCGTTGCTTTGGACGACGCTGTTGGTCTTGTAATCTTTTCGGTTTCTTTCGGTGTTGCACGTGCTATTGAAAATGGTAAAATCAGCATAATTTCAATGATTGTTAACCCCCTTATTGAAGTTATCTTATCATTGCTGCTTGGCGCACTTATGGGTTGGGTATTCACTGCTTGTGAAAAGATTTTCCATTCAGGCTCGAAGCGTATGTCACTTTCCATCAGCTTTGTTTTGTTAACCGTTGCAATTTCCATGATTAAAGTGGAAATCGGTGAAGTTCATATTGGATTTTCATCCCTTTTAGTTTGTATGATGCTTGGCACGGTATTTTGCAACTTGTGTGACTTTTCGGCCGATATTATGGACCGTGCAGATAAGTGGACAGCACCTTTATTTGTAATGTTCTTTGTGCTTAGCGGTGCAGAATTGCGTCTGGATATTTTGGCGGATGTTTGGGTACTTGTTATCGGTGCAGTTTATATTATAAGCCGTTCTCTCGGTAAATATTATGGTGCATTCGCAAGTGCAAAACTGGTCAAGTGCGATAAAAACATTCAAAAATATTTGGGTATTACATTACTTCCCCAAGCAGGTGTTGCGCTTGGTATGTCCGCAATTGTTATCTCAACATTAGGTAATGACGGCGTGTTAGTTCGAAATATTATCTTATTCTCTGTTTTGGTTTATGAAATTGTTGGTCCTATGCTTACTAAAATTGCGCTTACAAAAGCAGGCGATATTAAAGAAAAGACCACCGAAGGCTTTAACCGTAAGGAATTTTTGGAAAAACAAAATACTAAATAATATAAAAACTGCAAAAGCGTTTTGCTTTTGCAGTTTTGCTTTTTTGTATTCAAATTATAGTTTGTCGGGCTGACGGAATTGTACAAACCAATGCCTTCCATGTAAAGGGAGGTGGATTTTGCGTAGCAAAAGACGGAGGGATTATTATGAATATAATCACAATAAATCGCTTGTAAGTGTTGAATATATAGATTTTTGTTTAAAAAATCCCTCAGTCAAAATTAAAATTTTGACAGCTCCCTTTACAAGGGAGCCTTTGGATTGTGAAATCAATATATCTCATCGATAAACCTCAATTTATATATCACACGTCGAGTGAACACAAATCTTCAATTGTTTCGCGTTTAACCGCTATATAGTCACCCTTGTCTGACAGCATTACAACAGGGGGACGGGGAATACGGTTATAGTTTGAAGCCATTGAATAGTTATAGGCGCCGGTTGTCAGAACGGCTAAAATTTCGTTACGGTTTGGCTTTGGAATTAAAACGTCATTTTGAATAATGTCGCCCGATTCACAGCACCTGCCTGCAATTGTTGCTTTAAAGTCGGCTTTATCACCTGCACGGGAGACAAGCATTACGGTATAAGGTGATTCATAAAGTGCAAAACGTGGGTTATCAGGCATACCGCCGTCAATTGACACGTAATTTTTATAGCCCTTAATTTCCTTAACCGAGCCAACGGTATAAAGTGTCATACCTGCATCGGCAACAATGCTTCTGCCGGGCTCCATCGCAATTTTTGGAACAGCTATATTAAGCTCAGCGCACTTTGCGTTAATTGCCGCCGCAACCTCACCGATTTTTTCATCTAAATTAAGTGCTGGGTGACTGTCAAGGTATCTTACACCGAAGCCGCCGCCTAAATTTAAAATGTCGGCCGTGTAGCCAAAAGTGTTTTTAATGTGGGCAATAAATTCAAGCATAAGCTCTGCTGCCATAATAAACGGGTCGGATTCAAAAATTTGTGACCCAATGTGACAATGAAAGCCGCAAAGTGTAATGTTTTCGCATTTTAAAACGGCTTCTACTGCTTCGTCAGCCATGCCCGTTGCAATTGCAAAACCGAATTTAGAATCAACATTACCGGTTGAAATTTTTTGGTGGGTATGGGTGTCAATGCCGGGTGTTATTCGAAGCAAAGCCTTTTGGTTAATGCCCTTGTCCTTAGCCATTAGGTTAAGGGCTTCAATTTCTTCAAAATTGTCAATTACAAAATAACCTACGCCGCTGTCAATTGCAAAGGCAATATCACAGTCGGTTTTGTTGTTACCGTGAAAGAAGCAATGCGACATATTAAACCCTGCCGATTTTGCGGTATAAATTTCACCCATTGATACGGCATCAATGCACATATTTTCTTCATTCATAATGCGGTAAATTTGCTTACACGAAAAGGCTTTACTTGCAAATTCGGGGTTTGAGCCCAAGGGAAAATACTTTGTAAATGCGGCTTTATATTCCCTTATATGTTGGCGAATTTTATTTTCATCCATAAGGTAAAGGGGAGTGCCGTATTTTGCAGCCAAATCCACCGTATCGAACCCTGCAAACTGCAGGTGGCCCTTTTTATTTACCGTGATGTTATCACAAATCATTTAAAAGCTCCTAATAATTAAATGTTAATTCCTGCTTTTTTCATTTCCTCAAATAATACCTTGCGGTGATTTTCCTCCATAGGTGTTAAGGGTAGTCTTAAATAGTCCTCACACCAGCCCATCTTAGCCATTGCAGCCTTTACGGGAATGGGGTTAACCTCGCAGAAAAGGGCATTGATAAGGGGAATATAATCAAGCTGCATTTTTGCGGCGCCCTTAATATCACCGTCAAAGAACTTTTTGCACATTAAAGCGCTTTCCTTGGGTAAAAGGTTTGAAAGAACCGAAATACAGCCCTTGCCTCCAACCGACATAATGGGGATAATTTGGTCGTCATTACCCGAATAAATGTCAATCTTATCACCGCAAAGGTGAATGGTTTCAACAATTTTTGAAATGTTGCCGCTTGCCGCCTTTAAACCAACAATGTTGGGGTGGTCAGCCAAAACCGCAACGGTTTCAGGCTCAAGACCAACACCTGTGCGGGAAGGTACATCATATAAAATAACGGGAACTGTCGAATAGTCGGCAATTTGGGTAAACATTTTAATAAGACCGTTTTGGGTTGCCTTGTTGTAATAAGGGGTAACAGCCAAAATGGCGTCGGCGCCTGCTTCACAAGCGCAACGGGTAAGGTCAAGCGCGTATAACGTGTCATTCGAGCCTGCACCTGCAATAATGGGAACACGCTTGTTTGCGTGCTTTACTGCAAAGGCAATAGCATCACGGTGCTCATCGTCGGTCATAGTTGAAGCCTCACCTGTAGTGCCGCAAACAACAATAGCGTCAATACCCTCATCAATTTGCCAGTCAATAAGCTTTCCGAAAGCCTCATAGTCAATACCGTTTTCGGTAATGGGGGTAATAATGGCGGTTGCCATACCTGTAAAAACTGTTTTTTTCATTTTTAAACACTTCCTTAAAAAAGTACAATAAAAAAATAGCCGATTGCTCGACTACCAAAAAAACACAATAAACCTAAAATATAGATATTGTTTTAATTTTGATAGCACTCCGCAAATGCGACAGTAAAGCGGATATTATTCCGAATTACCAAGAAGCTGCCTGCCGACAGCAACTTTCGGCGGCGACCCCTTTTACAGCCACATTTTCCTGCCGGAATTCGCATTGACTGCTACTTTTGACCTACCGCGCCTCTATCTTATTGTCAACAATGTACCATACAAATTTTGCTTTGTCAAGTTAAAGAAGGCAGTTTAGTTAAAAAAGTTTAAAAAAATATAAAAAAAATGTAGATTTTAGGCCGTATATGTGGTAGAATATCTTGTAAAATTTTTTTGATTCAAGGTGAAAATAAAATGGAAAGAAAAGTCGGTACAGTATCCAGGGGTATTCGTTGCCCCATTATCCGCAAAGGTGACAACTTGGCTGAAATTGTAACCACAAGCGTTATTGAAGCCGCTCAAAGTGAAGGCTTCGAGCTTCGCGACCGTGATGTTGTTGCTATGACCGAATCCATCGTTGCGCGCTCACAGGGCAACTATGCTTCTATTGATGCTATCGCAAAGGATGTTAAGGAAAAATTCGGTGATAACACAATTGGTGTAATTTTCCCCATTTTGTCCCGCAATCGCTTCTCAATTTGTTTAAAGGGTATTGCTAAGGGCGCTAAAAAAATTGTTTTAATGCTTAGCTATCCTTCTGACGAGGTTGGTAATGAGCTTGCCGACTGGGATAAAATTGACGCTGCTGGCATTAACCCCTATGCTGATGTTTTATCGCTTGAGCGTTACCGTGAGGTTTTCGGGGTGCATCCGCTTAAATTTACAGGTGTTGACTATGTTGGCTATTATAAAGAGCTTATCGAAAGCTGTGGCTGTGAGGTTCAGATTATTTTTGCCAATCAGGCTAAGGCTATACTCCAGTATACTGACTGTGTTTTAGCTTGCGATATTCACACCCGTGCCCGTACAAAGCGTCTTTTAAAGGAAGGCGGCGCTAAAATTGTTTACGGTATTGATGAAATTTTAAACAAATCGGTTGACGGTAGCGGCTATAACGCAAAGTTCGGTCTTTTGGGCTCGAACAAATCTACCGAAGATACAATTAAGCTTTTCCCGAACGAATGTAAGGATTTGGTGCTTGAAATTCAAAAGCTTTTCCTTGAAAAGACAGGCAAGCATATTGAGGTTATGGTTTACGGCGACGGTGCTTTTAAGGATCCTCAGGGTAAGATTTGGGAGCTTGCAGACCCCTGTGTTTCTCCCGCATTTACCGACGGTCTTATTGGTACCCCTAACGAGATTAAGCTTAAATATCTTGCTGATAATGACTTTAAGGATTTATCAGGTGAGGAATTAAAGGCTGCAATTTCAAAAAGTATTAAGGAAAAGCAGGACAATTTGGTTGGTAACATGGCTTCTCAGGGTACAACTCCCCGTCAGCTTACCGACCTTATCGGCTCACTTTGTGACTTAACCAGCGGCTCGGGCGATAAAGGTACCCCCGTGGTTTTGGTTCAAGGATATTTTGACAACTATACAAACTAAGTGAAAGAGGTGCCCATATGTCAAGTAATATCCGTCCCGAAAATATGCAAAGAATAACGAATTTCGAGCTTGCAAATGCTTTTATTGATGAGCAGATAAAGGAAATTCGTGCGCAGGTTGGCGACAAGAAGGTGCTTTTGGCGCTTTCAGGTGGTGTGGATTCATCAGTTGTAGCCGCTTTGCTTATAAAGGCAATTGGCAAGCAGCTTGTTTGCGTTCACGTTAATCACGGTCTTATGCGCAAGGGCGAAAGTGAGCAGGTTATTGAGGTTTTCGGCAAAGAGCTTGATGCTAACCTGATTTATATTGATGCTACCGACCGTTTCTTGAATTTGTTGCAGGGTGTCAGCGACCCCGAGCAAAAAAGAAAAATTATCGGTGGCGAATTTATCAACGTGTTTGATGAAGAGGCCGCAAAGCTTGAAGGTATTTCCTTCTTAGCGCAGGGTACAATTTACCCCGATATTTTGGAATCACACGGTGTTAAGGCTCACCATAATGTTGGCGGTCTTCCCGAAGATATGGAAATGGAGCTTGTAGAACCTGTAAAGTTACTTTTTAAAGATGAGGTTCGCGTGGTTGGCGAAGCGTTAGGACTTCCGCACGCAATGGTTTACCGTCAGCCCTTCCCCGGCCCCGGTCTTGGTGTTAGATGCCTTGGTGCTATTACCCGTGACAGACTTCAAGCTTTAAGGGAAGCCGATGCAATTTTAAGGGAAGAATTTGATAATTGCGGTTTAGCTGAAAAGGTATGGCAGTATTTTATTGCCATTCCCGATATGACAGCAGTTGGTGTTATTGACGGCAAGCGTCTTGACGGTTGGTGCGCAATTATCCGCGCGGTTAACACAACCGACGCTATGACAGCCACTATTGAAGAAATTCCGTATAATATTCTTCACAAAATTACCGCCCGCATCACAAGCGAGGTTAAGGGTATAAGCCGTGTGCTTATGGACATTACCCCCAAGCCCGTGGGAACAATTGAGTGGGAATAACTAACAGTGGTTTGACCCTCAAGCAAAAAGTCCGATGTATCAAGGGTTTTTGAACGCAAAAAGCCTTCAAGAAAGCTGAAAAACGGCGTTTTGATACCAAAT